>VBAY01000070.1 GCA_005883085.1 Candidatus Bathyarchaeota archaeon | reverse complement strand
CACCTTCCTCGAGTATCGTCCTGCTCTGCTAGCTGGCTTGGCCCGGGAGAACAGATACGAGAGGTAGGCAGCGCCAAGTCCCAATACCAAAAGCCCAGTTGCCTGGACGAGAAGCCGGGTCTGGTTTTCTGAGACAAACTGGCGCAGGAAGATGTTGTTTTGGTAGTTCAGATAGAGCGCGTAAAGTTCACCGAGGGCAATTATCGAGAGGAAAACAATCAGACCTAAGAGGAGGCTTCGTCCATGCGACCTAATTTCTGCCGTCGGCCAACCGCCTCTATCTTCAGGACTTTGTTCCAGTCGTGGTCTCTTTCTCTATCTGCCCGTTTCTCATCGAGACTATTCTGTCAGTCTCCTGGGCGATTTGAGGATCATGAGTGACTATTACGAAGGTCAGTCCGTAGTCGCGGTTCAAGCTTCTCAACAGCTTGACAACCTCCGCGGAATTCTCGGAGTCCAGATTTCCCGTCGGCTCGTCCCCCCAAACTATCGCGGGCTTGTTCACTAGAGCACGAGCAATAGTGACGCGTTGCTGCTGTCCACCACTAAGCTCCATCGGCTTGTGAAGTCGCCACTCCTCCAGCCCAACCATCTTCAGAGCACTCAAACCCTCCTTGTGAGCCTCAGCCTCCGAGACCCCCGCGAGGAGTAACGGAAGCTCGACGTTTTCCTGAGCGCTCAGAACAGGGAGAAGATTGTAGGCTTGAAAGATGAAACCCATCCTTCGAGCCCGGAACCCGGACTTTTGATCATCAGACATAGTCGCAAGGTCAACACCCTCGACCGCCACCTTGCCCTTCGTGATGTCGTCGAGCCCAGAGAGACAGTTGAGGAGCGTAGTCTTGCCACAGCCCGAAGGACCCATCACAGCCACCATCTCGCGCTTTCGAACCTTGAGGTCGAGACCCCTAAGAGCCTCAACTTTCAGCGTGCCTGTCTGGTAGACTTTCCAAACAGATTGGGCCTCAACCATGGATGGACCGTCGCGGCTAGCCAATCACTACTACTCCTGTGCGTTTCCCTTCGCCGGATTTGAAATCGGGCTTTAAGGACGTTACCGCACGCCATAGTCAGCTTGGCATTGTGAACTAGGGACGCGCGTCACTAGTCGTGAGAGCCTCCTCTAAAGTGAATGTCAATGTGACTTGGTCGGATAAAGAACGGAATGAGAAGCAGGTAGAGTACTAGGCTTATTCGAGTGTCGAGAAAGGAAAAGCCGATTCCAGTAAGGGAGACCACTGGCCCAATTAGAGTTCGATTTCGGGCTAGAGTCACAATGTGAGGGTCTAGATCTTTCTCTACGAGACGATGCTGGGCAGTTGCGTACCACCATACAAGGTAAAGTGCGAGCCCCGTTGCAGCCAGATTTACGCCATAGATTCGGACTGCGGTAGGCGAGAAAGGGTACAACCCGAGCAACGATGTCGAAAAGGGCACGAAACCGATGGTCAAAAGGAAAAGTATGTTGACCCACAAGAAAACCCTGTCAGTCCGTTTGATGTAATGAAACTGATTGTGATGGCCAATCCAATACACACCCAATACGACAAAGCTGAAAACGTAGGCGAGAATATGCGGCGAAAGATTCACGATCTCACCCTCAAGGCCCGACTCGGACAGACCCACCTGAGGAAGACTGAGTCCTAAAACTAGGACCGTCATGACCGTGGCGAATATTCCGTCTGTCAGTGCCTCAATGCGGGCTTTTGTCAAGCCCCCTTGTACTATCCCTGAAATACCCAATTTCCCTGAGTCAAGTGTCGCCTCGAACTGTGCTTAGCTCTTTCCTAGCTCATTCACAAACGAAAGCCTCTTCTCCCCCAATCAGCACGACGACCGTCGAAAGTGACGAAGCTGCTCGCCGTTGGGGCTACAGCACCTAATTTCCGATTGCCGACAAGCAATGGCAGTTACGTTTCCCTGGCGGATTTCCTTGGAAAGAAGAACGTAGTCGTTTACTTCTATCCGAAAGACTTCACTCAAGGCTGTACCGCTGAGGCTTGCGGATTCCGAGACTCGTACGAATTGTTCAAGGATCTTGGCGCAGAGGTTATTGGGATTAGCTCCGACGGCCAAAACTCTCATCGAGACTTCGCTCAACAACACCACCTGCCTTTCATATTGCTTAGCGATGTGGATGGTGCGGTAAGGAAGACGTACGGGGTCAAGAAAACACTCGGTCTATTTGCAGGCCGCGTAAGCTTCGTAATCGACAAGAACGGAATCATCAGACACATCTTCTCATCTCAGACCCGGGCGGCCGCGCATGTTGGAGAGGCCCTGAACATCTTGAAATCGATCACTTAGCAACCTACAATCTGGAGGTTCTCAAGTGAATATTCCGCGTCCTGACGAAAAATCCAAGGAATTCTTCAGATCCCTTTTGCCAGATGAGCCTCGGGTCACGATTCGACCGATGTTCGGGAACATATCAGCGTTCGTAAACGGTAACATGTTCGCAGGGCTTTTTGGAAACGACTTATTCGTGCGCCTATCCGAAGAGAGTCGCAAGGAACTTCTAGAGAAAGAGGGCGCTTCACTGCTCGAGCCGATGAAGGGAAGGCCTATGAAAGAATATGTTGTGATCCCGAGAGCTTGGCGAAAACAACACGAGACAGCCCGAACATGGGTCATCCGGTCCTTGGACTGGACTAGCAAGCTGCCTCCAAAGAAGAAGAAAAAATAGCCGCATCGTCACTCTAACGGGAAGACTAGGTTACTATCCTAGCGGTAGCATGAGGTGTCAAGCGCCCATTCATCGCAAGGATCTCATTATTGTTGAAAGAAAGTGTTAATCGGAGATTCACAGTAGTACCAGGAGAACTCTGGAAGCCTCCACCGGTGATCGACACTTTGAGCGAATCACTAGGTATTGAATAGGTCACATTTCCAATGTTGGAAAAAGTAACCACTGCGGCGGACACGGGAAAGCGCAGTTGGTCGTACGTTCCTGTGGCGAGTCTCGCACTTCCGAGAGTCTTCGCGATCGTCAAAACCGAAATCAGATCCACCGTCTTCTGAGACACAGCTATCGCGTACCAGCCATTATTGCTAGAGTTTCCAAAGCCTCCCTGATGGATCTCCATCGTTGCGAACGTTAGATAGATATGAAGAATGCTCGGATCATACTGCTGACCACTACCAAGCTGCACCTGAGGCGGATCCGTGATACTCAGAACGACTGTTCCCTGAACATACCTAGTATAGAAGAAATAACCTGAAATCGCACCGATGATGAGAATCGCCAGAATGACAGCCGCAGTACCCTTTGCCATCGCTTGTTCCCGATCGAGCCGGCCCTCGTTCCCACTAGGAGATTGCCTCGGTCAGCCCTTATCCCTAGCATAACCGGAAATTACTCGATGGAGTTACAGTGGAAAACAGGAGTCGAACCCAGTCCGAAAGTCCTTCGGCTTTGGTCCGGAGCCAACTTCTAGTCGGACCGATAACGAAGCTGCCGACGTGGCATGGACGATTATTCGCGGCCGCCGAAGCAGAGGCCACGTTTAAGAGGAGCCCCCGAACCCCTCACGTTACTGAATTTACATGGAAGCATCAACAGTCACAACCCGACCTCAACCGAAACTACACAGTCTAGTTCACTTCGAAATACCCGCCAGCGACCCCGCCACTGTAAGCAAGTTCTACGAACAGCTCTTCGGCTGGAAATTCTCCAAATGGGGAGAACAAGACTACTGGCTCATAGCCCACAAAGACGCCCCAGCAAACGATACCATGGGCGGACTCTTCAAACGCAACGCCCCAAACGAACAATTCGTCAACTATTTCTCCGTCAACTCCATCGATGAATCCGCCGCCAAAGCCACAGGCCTAGGAGCCCAAGTGGTCACTGCAAAGCAAGAAATCCCAACCGTGGGATACTTTGCGGTTCTCAAGGACCCCGACGGGAACGTCTTCGCCCTATTCCAGTCTACCGGCGGAATGTAACAGCATATCCAGACCCCTCTCCCCTTCCTTTCTTTTTTCTTCCTCGCATAGGAGCGAATGGGGATCCTCTGCATTCCTCGAAAATTGTCCTAGAAGATCCCATTTAGATAGCATCCCAAACATTTTTCACCCAACCCGTAGCTGTATGTTTGGAGCGTGCCAAGGCGCAAGCGGCCGAGGTTGTACAGATAGAGGACTCCAAAAGAGTCCGCATATTGCAGTTCATAAAGGCGAATCCAGGCACCCACCTTAGAAAGATCAAACGAGAACTAAACCTCGCGATGGGTGTTATTCAGTATCACCTGTACAGGCTAGAACGAGAACGTAGCGTAGTATCGGCTCGCCATGGGCTCTACAAGCGCTACTATGCGGACCAGGGTCCGAGAATCGAGGAACGAGCTATCGTGAACGTCCTCTTCCAGGAGACCGAGCGAGACCTGATACTCTATCTCCTCGAGAACCCACGAGCGAGCCAGAAGGAACTCTCCCAATTCGCCAGAATCTCACCGAGCTCGACTAATTGGCATATGAAGAGACTATCACAAGCTGGCTTCGTAGAAGCTAGAAGAGAACGCGGGTTCGTAGTCTACACGGTGAAAGGAGACCCAGGAATGATCCTCTCCCTTCTCAGGAGTTATCATCCAAGAATCTGGGACAAATGGGCAGAGAGATTAGCCGACCTCATGACATAACCAACGGAGCACTGGTGAGGGAGAATCAGCATCCCGGGCAGATTGTGACCGATGATAGTTCCCCCACCGCTAACCCTAGATACGACCGGGTTGTCGCCTGACCCTGCTGAGATACTCGAATTGGGGAGAGGAGTCTTCGCTTTAGTTCTCTTTGCGATCTCTCTCTACGCATGGTCTAAGAGAAAACAGCCCGCGCTATTGACCGTCGCAGCGGCCTTTCTGCCATTTTTCGCAAAAACCATTCTAGATGTGTCTTACCCAACATCGGCGCTACTTGAGCTCGTCCGACCACTCTTTGATTTCATTGCGCTGGCGCTCTTCTTCGTTGCGATCGTCATTAGGCCAAGAAAAGACCTTGGAAAAGGAGCTGCCTGAGCTAGTTCTAATCGGTCCTTTCAAGCACGCAATATATATCGCGTGAATAACCGGGCTTTTGACAACTGTACCACGACACCTAATATCGCCCTGCAGAAACCTCTCAGACACTAACAGGGGGAAATTTGAGTTGCCATCAGTCGGACCCTTCGAACTAACAGAGATAGAGTTCATTGGGCTTGAATTTGTAAGACAAGAGGACGAGAGACAGCTTAGGAAGACGACCCTTCGAGCAACATGGTCCGGCAGAGAACTCAGTGTCAAGGCCGGGCAGCAAGCAAGGTTGGTATTGGATTGCGCGAGCGATATTGCCTCTAGGATTCTGCCATACTAGCATAGCATCCTGCTTGGTGCGTGAATAGTTAGGAAATCAGGAAGCTGGACGAGTTAGCTGCTCGCTTACTTGCCACAATCGTTTCGCTGAGTCATCATCGTAGGATTCCTGAGAAGACCTTACCTCGTGCATCTTGGTGAAGTATTTGCCCGTCACGCCATCCACGTCAGGGGACGTGGCGACGTAGAGAATCCTCTTGGCGGCCGAGTCGGGACTTATGAAAAACATTCCGAGGAATCTGAAACCTAGCATCACAAGGCCGCCATTGTTCTTTGCGAAGTTCGTCCGTACAACTCCAGGATGCGCGCTGTTCACCGTAACTCCAGTGCCCTCAAGCTGCTTTGCCAGCTCATGGGTATAGAGTATCATTGCAAGTTTTGATTGACCGTAAGCTTGCCAGCCTGAAAACCTCTTCTCACCCTGGAGATCATCGAAATGAATGTTCGCGCCTTTGTGGGCATCTGATGTCACGTTGACGATGCGGGAGGGAGTGCTTGCCTTTAGGATGTCTAGAAGAAGGCTTGTCAGGAGAAAAGGTCCAAGATGGTTGACTGCAAATGTTGATTCGAAACCATCCGGAGTGGTGGTCCGTTTGGTCAGGTAGACTCCGGCGTTGTTGATTAGAAGGTGGAGCTTCTCGTGCTTGGCCTTGAACTCGTCAGCCAATTGGCGGATCGAGTCTTGGGAAGACATGTCAGCCTGTATCATTTCGACGTTCTTGTTTCCACTTTTCCCGACGATGTCATTGACTGCGATCTCCCCTTTCTCTCTGCTCCGAGAGACTATCACAACCGTCGCGCCCATCTTTGCCAATCCTATGGCTGTTGCCTTGCCTATACCGGAATTCCCGCCCGTAACGATGCATATCTTACCGGTCATATTGGCACTTGACATAGGCCTAGTCTAACCACCCTTTCCAACCCTCATTCGCCGGGATGAGGAGATCTTGAAGATTTGAGGCTTCTCCTCAACAATCGGACCGCTTGCTTACCGACGCTCTCTGTTCCAAATTGAGTAGGGTCTGTTTTCTCTCGTTGCCCCAACGATAGCCATGCAGTCCTCCATCTTTACCGATCACGCGATGGCATGGAATCACTAGTGCGACTGGATTTGTAGCACATGCTCTAGCTACTGCACGCGAGGCCTGAGGAGCTCCGAGAGCGTTAGCAATCCCGCTGTAGGTGGCAGTCTTACCGTAGGGAACGGACTGGATCTTCTTCCAGACCTTCCACTGGAAGGCTGTACCCGTCACGTCGAGCGGAAGTTTGAGAGAAGATTGACCAGTAAAATATCTGACGAATGCGTCCGCCCAGTCCTTCATTCCATCATCGTTGCGTTGAAGACTTGCCGCGGGATAATCTTCGGTAAGCACAGTCTCGACTGTACGGTCAGAATCTCCCATACAGACGGCGCAGATTCCTCGCTCAGTGGCTCCCACAAGCAAACGTCCGACTGGCGAGTCAACGATAGTGTACTGAATCCGCAACCCTCGCCCCCCTTGGCGAATCGCTCCAGGATTTGCGCCGAGTCCGCTTGAAATTTTCTCGTACACTCGACTTCTGGAAGAGAATCCCGCATTGTAAAGTGAGTTGTTTACTGTCTCCCCATTTCTCAGAAAACGTTTCATCTTCGCGAGCCGGCGAGCCTCCACATACTGGCGAGGCGAAACTCCCAGGATTTTCTTGAAGGTCCGCTGGAAATAGAACGGACTGAGCCCCGCTTCGGCAGCGAGGATTGAAAGAGTTAGTCTCTTACCAAGATTCGCGTCCACGAAAGCGCAGATTTCGTACACCCATGCCACCCCAGACGAAGCCCCGACATCTCTGGGAGAGCAGCGGCGACAGGGTCGAAAACCTGACCGCTCCGCCTCATCGGGCCCTGCAAAGAACACGGCATTATCTCTGTTTGACCGCTTGGCAGGACATGATGGTCTGCAATAGATTCCAGTCGAGCGAAGCGCAAACACAAACGCTCCATCATAACTATGGTCTCTGGACAAAACTGCCTTCCATTTCGCTTCATCAGTCAGGCCATTTTCTAGGCTTCCCTTTGGATCCTGCAAATCTGGACGACTCTGGGCAAGCTTTAGCATGAGCATGTAATTGACGTCAGAAAATAAGTAGTTTGACTCCGTTTCTTGCTGTCAAAGCATCATAGCGAGGACATGAGTGTTTCCTTGGAAAGGAACCGTGTCTTCCGACCCATCCCAAAAACTACAGTACAAATGGCGACGCGTCCTTCACCATACTCCAAAGAGCCACATCGCATCAAGTCTCGATCTACACCGGGATAGCCAACAATCAAGCCTCCACCACCATCCTTCGCTATTATCCCAGACTGCAAGATTTCGCCTTACAGCTTCCAAGAGAAGCGGGCGACCAACAATCCGACTGCACCGTGCACCTGAGAAAACGTATATGTCGGAAGATAGCTCCATTGTGAGGATTCATGACTCGCCCGGATTGGCAGAAGAAAAAGAAGAAAATGGCAGGCAGAGAAGGCCCGAAAAAGGGCAAGAATCGCTAGAAACCTAGGACCTCTGCGGAAGGTTCCTAACTGGAAGTCTGAGATTCAACAACGCTGGAAATGACCCTCAACCGGGATCATTTTTTCTAAAGAAATGCTTTGACTGCTGAATACCGCAAGTGTTGAGCCCAACCCGCTAGCCTAGCGGGAAGGGACGATAGGGATCTTGTTTCTTACATTCCGCCCATCATGCCGGGAGGCATACCGCCACCCATGCCAGGAGGCATTCCTCCAGGGCCGCCAGGGCTGGGGCCAGGGGAGCTTCCACCTTTGGATGCGAAGACATCGTCGACTCTCAGGATCATTGTTACTGCTTCTACTGCGGACTTGATTACTTGCGTCTTCACTCGAAGCGGTTCGACCACGTCCATCTTCAGCATGTCAGCAGCCTTTCCTGTCTTCGTGTTGACTCCGAACCAGATGTTTTGAACGGTGTTGTGTTTGGATTTGAGATCGACAAGTATGTCTATCGGGTTGATGCCTGCGTTCTGTGCAATCGCGACAGGTATCGACTCAAGCGCTTCCGCGAAAGCTGTGACAGCGAGCTGCTCCCTGCCTCCAACTTTTATCGCGTATTCTCGCAAACGCTTGGACAACTCTATTTCCGGAGCGCCACCGCCCGCGACTATCTTCCCGTCTTCAACCGCATTTCTGACAACAGACAGCGCATCATGAAGAGACCGTTCAGCTTCGTCGACCACGTGCTCAGACCCTCCTCGTATCATGATGGTTACGGCCTTCGGGTTCTTGGCTTCGCGCACGTAGACGAGCTTGTCATCTCCGATCTTTACCTCTTCAACCGTCTTTGCATAGCCTAGGGCCTCCTTCGAGAGATCCCTTGTAGTTCCAACCACACTGCCGCCGGTCGCCTTCGCTAGTTTCTCCATGTCACTACTACTGATGTTTTTGATAGTGAGAATTCCTTTCTTTGCGAGAAGAGATAGAACCTCATCGTCAACACTTTTCTCGGTGAACAGAACATTTGCTCCAGTTTTGGCTACTTGATCAGCCATATCTCGGAGAAGTTTCTCTTCTTCCTGTATGAACTGGTACATTTCTTCAGGCTTGTTGATGTTGATCTTGGCATCTGTCTCGGTCTTCTCGATCTCCAGCTTCGCATTCAACAATGCTATCTTGGCGCCAGTCACGCTCTTAGGCATCTGTGAATGAGAGACTTCCTTGTCGATAATTATTCCATTGACCAGTTCGCTTTCTTCTAGACTCTTTCCGTGTTTCTTCATCACCTTGACAAGATCAATGTCGGCCTTCACCTTACCATTATTCTTCTCAGTCACCTGCATGACCGCCTCGACAGCGAGTTCGGCGAAACGATTCTGAGAACCAAAGATGCCTTTGGTATTTAGAGAGGTCATCGCGACCTGCTTCAAACGCACCTCGTCCTCTGGTTTGATAGCAATAGCTATCTTCTCCAGAATTTCTTGCGCTTTCCCCGCCGCGTCCCTGTAACCGTCGATTATTGCATTAGGATGAACATCCTTGTCGAGAAGGGTCTCTGCACCTGCGAGTAATTCTCCTGCAAGAACAACTGCGGTTGTTGTTCCATCCCCTACCTCGCTATCCTGGGTCTTTGCGATCTCGACAATCATTTTAGCAGCTGGATTCTGTACATCCATTTCCTTCATGATTGTAGCACCGTCGTTTGTGATTACAATATCCCCCATGCCCGCGACTAGCATCTTGTCCATCCCTCTCGGGCCGATGGTCGACCGGACAATCTCCGCAACTATCTTAGCGGCCATTATGTTGCTTCTCTGGGCGTCCCTTCCTCTAGATCGGGAGGTTCCCTCTCTCAGAATCAAAACCGGTGTTTCAGACATTTCTAATCAGATTCTGAATAGGGCTGATTGTGCTTCCCAAGATAAACATATGCAGGAGGATCCTCAGAATACCAAAGAACGGTCTCAGAAGTTGAGAGGACCACTCGAAAAGGGACACGCCGAGCTTTCGGAGGAGAAAATTGTCGCTAGGAACCCGTTAGACCTTCCGAAGGCGTGGACGAGGTACTATGATCGATTAGCAACGCACTTTGTCAAACAGATCGGTCAGCGACGGTCTAAAGTGATCCTTGAAGCGGGATGCGGGAAAGGACAGCTCACAATACCGCTGCTCCGAAGGCTTCCGAGAAACGTCAAGATGATCGCTATAGATTCGTCCAAGGGACCTTACGCGGGATGGTTGAAAGAACTAAGTCAAAAGCTCCAAACGGCCCGATTAGAGAAAAGAGTCCAACTGATCATATCCGACGCGAGAAGAATCAGAGCCATCGAAGATGAAAGCGTTGACATCGTGGTTTCAAACGAACTGCTTTGCGACCTACCCTATGATTCGCAACTCGAAAAGGCTCTGACGGAGTTCTATCGGATCCTCCGACCTGGAGCCCTCATGATCCATGGCGAGTGGTCATCTTCTCCCGCAGCAGAGCCTCAAG
>VBAY01000069.1 GCA_005883085.1 Candidatus Bathyarchaeota archaeon | reverse complement strand
ACCTGGGCAAGCAATGCCCAGGGAGAACGAGAAGGGCCAAATGCCTTGTCGCTTTCAAAGTGAATATTGACGATTCGATTAATAAGCGAATTGGGACCGCAGTCCGCAAGAGAACTCGGTCTCCAAGACAATCCTATCACTTCGAATACTTTTCGATTTCATCCGGAAAGGAGAACTCCTGAATAGTGGGAGTATGGCGAACGTCCAAGGTATATCCTCGGAGGCTAATCTCTGGTTAAACAGGGCTTAAGAGTCGTTTCACTCTATTCTCAACTGTGGTCGTAGAATGAGGAGACTAATGGTCCTCATTGGGGCAGTATTTGTCCTGCTTGGAATCGTGGCTGAGAGCTTGTACATTAGCAACGAGAAAGTCGCCTACAACGGCGCAACGATCTCTCCTAACGCGTACATGATCTCGGGTTTTTTCCTCATCCTCTTGGGACTAGTCCTGACTCTGACTGGAGCAAGAATCCCCAAGATCCGGATTCCGCACGTCTAATTGCGGATCACCTATTCGAGTCTTGGAATCCAGGCCTAGCTTGGTCTTTACTTTTCGGAATGAGTTAGACTTTGGTTACGACCCTGGCATCAATTACCAGGAATTCGTTCACTAGTCCTTCGTTCAGTGGGGCTTCCCCCATATGCCCGCTCGGACATCGCGCGTCTTCTAGTGAACGCCGAAGAGTGGAGCGAGGAAGATAGGCCTGGAACGTGGTCTAGTTATTTTGGAAGGTGGACCAGTCGTCTAAGGTCCGTTTTGTCTTCGACGGAGGTTTCGCCCCTTTCTTCTTGACCGTCTGCAGAAAGCGATGCATCTGCTGCTCTCTCTTCTTGCTCGTCCAGTAATACGCCTCGTCAATGGTTCCCTCTGACATGAGTACTGTCATTTTTCCTTGCCTCGTCCTGCCAGTACGCCCTCTGCGCTGTATAAGGCGGATTTCGGACGGAACTGCTTCATAGAATATGACATGGTCCACATCTGGGACATGTAATCCCTCCTCACCGATGCTTGTCGTCACGAGTATGTTGTGACGTCCTTGGCGAAAATCTTCCAGTATACTCGTCTGCTCGCTTTGGCTTAGACCCACGTCATCAACGTCTCGAGTCGCCTGACCCACAAAGCGAACAGCGGAGACACCGTCAAGTTTGTTCAGTCTCTCAACAAGGGTCTCGACAGTATCTCTGTACTGAGTGAAGACTATGATCTTAGAGTCCTTGTTCAACTTCATCTCTCCTTCGACAAGCTCTCGAAGTCTCTTCTGCTTGGGATGCTCTCTCTCCTCCATCGAGAATGCTAGCTGCCTAGCTTCGAGAATCTTAGGGTCTCTGGAGAGGCTCTTGCCCGACTTGCTACTTGCGGTCTCTAGCTTTGCAAGGTATCTTGTGAGATTGTGGAGGCCTTGAGTCTCCAGCACGTCGATTGCATGACTCAACGACATCGCCTGGGCCTGCAGAATTACGGCCCCATACAAGGCTCCAGAACCGCCTCTCCTCAGACTCTTGCGCAACTTCTCCCCGAGCTCCAGTAGCATCCGCTTGTTTGCGCGAACCCCGGACGGCAACTGGTGCATGGCCCTAAGCTTCTCCGTCCTCTCATCCATCGCGGCTCGGAGAATCTTGCTAATTTGCTTGTACGCTGAAGGAAGCGGGACCCGTTCCCAGTTTATCGTCACGTCATTGACATACTGAACAACATCCTCATCCTCCTCGGTTCTCATCTCTACGTTGGTAATAGCAAGTTTGTCGCAGATTTCTTGAACTCGCTCTTTTCGAGCGCTCGGCGACGCGGTCAGCCCAAGTATCAACGGGTTCGATGCCTGTCTCTTGTAGCTCTCAGCTACATCAGAGTAAGCATAGTCTCGGACGCATCGATGCGCCTCGTCAAAAACGATCAAACAGACGCGGTTCAACGTATACCGTTCACTCGAGACATCGTTTCTAATCACCTCAGGAGTCGCAAAAATAAGCTGAGATCCCTCGAAATCCATAATCCTCGAAGCTGGAGGATTTTCCCCTGTAAGGACAGAGGACCTGACATTCTTGTCGGGAAAGTGGTCTTTGAAAAACTCGGCATGTTGGAGAACGAGCGGTTTTGTCGGGGCAAGAATGACGACTTTGTCGTTCTGGCGCTCTGAAAGACGCTTGACGGCTACGAGCAAGGCGACTATGGTCTTGCCTAGCCCAGTCGGGAGAACGACAAGAGTGTTGGCTTTGGCGGCGGACTCTGCAATGGTGCTCTGATACTCTCTTGCCTCAATGCCTACTGGCTTGGAGACCTGCAGCTTGCCCTTGCGCCTTCTCTTCTAGGGAGAAGGCGGAACGGGGTTTAAGGGTGTGCGCCTGATCTCTTGGATGTGTTTCCTGCCGAAGGTCAGCAGGAGAATAGAGGCTGAGACCCATGCAACTAGCGCCGCGTTCGCATACATTGCCCTTAGAGGCCTTCCAAAGTACAAAAAGCCCAACATAGCCAGAACCACGCCGAAGATGCTCAAAGTCTGGTACCGATCCAAGAGTCCAAAGTCCCTGCGTCCAACCGTCAAGAGTTTGTAGGCAGTCGCAAGGTACAATGCTAGTCCAAATGCCGCCAGCGTTGCTAGCGAGGGAATGGCCCAGTAAGGGACGCGGAGAATCAATAGACCAATTTCATCAGCAATGAGACCGAGCCCTACTCCAACAATCAGGGCACTGTCCCATCTGGTGCGGACATCTGTTGCAAAGACCATGATTGTTGATAAGGCTAGCAACAATATGACCCCATAGTAGAGATGGTGAATGTGAAATCCCTGAACCCTGATTACAGGACACGATTGAGTACACCTCGCCTCAACGACGACAAACAATCTCGCAACGATAACGGCCATTGTGAACCCTACGGCAGCGAACAGGAATCCTACTGGCCCAAGCAGTGGCGCGCCCTTTGGCCGGCTCAAACTAATCTAGACTCAATCCATCTGGCCTTCTTTAGTCTATCCCGGTCCTTTGTGATTCATGACATGGCTTTTAACAAAAATCCTCATTTACAACTTTTGCGCGGTTATTGGGAATGAAGACCGGACCCCGAGCTATTCATACTGGTAACGAGTGAACAGAACAGAGGAACTTGTCATGGCATGGAAAGAGTTGAGGCACAACGGTGTGGCGTTTCCGCCGTTGTACGAGCCTAGGAGACTCTCCATCCGAATCCATGGCTCAGTCGTCCAACTCTCCCCTGAAGCCGAGGAGTTAGCTTACGCGTGGGGAAAAAAGCGAACCACACCCTACATCCAAGACCCGGTTTTCCAGGCAAACTTTCTTTCAGATTTTCTCAACCTTCTCCCCCCAAACTTTGCAAGCACAAAGTATGCCGAGATCGACTTCACCCCTGTCTTCGAGTTTCAGGCAAAGGAAGAGTTGCAAAGACAGGATATTGACTACAAGAAGAAAATGGCGGCTCAGCGAAAGCAACTTCGCCTCTTGCTCAAGGAAAAGTATGGGTTCGCGGAGATTGATGGGGTAAAGACTGAGGTCGCCAACTGGATGGTAGAACCCCCTAGTCTCTTCATGGGACGGGGCAGCCATCCGATGAGGGGCCGTTGGAAGCCACGAATTCATCCTGATGATGTTGTTCTAAACCTGTCCGAGGATGTCGAAGCGCCTCCGGGCAAGTGGAAGGAGATTGTTCACGATCATGAGTCCATTTGGATCGCTTACTGGGTGGACAAGCTCAGCAACGTCCGCAAGTACGTCTGGCCAAGCGACATATCGGATCTACGCCAAGAACGAGACAAGCTGAAATATGACGCTGCCCGGAAACTGCAACGACGACTCCCAGACGTTCGACAGTTCATCGACAAGAATCTTCTATCTCCGGACTTAAAGATGCGCAAGCTCGCGACCGTCTCCTATCTCATAGACAATCTAGCTATGAGGGTGGGCGACGAGAAAGATGAGGATGAGGCAGACACGGTCGGTGCCTCAACCCTAAGAGTGGAACACCTCAAATTCCTCCCGAACGGGGTCGAGTTTGACTTCCTAGGGAAGGACAGCGTCCGTTGGCAAAAGACGCTTAAGGTTGACGGAGCGTACATGCCCATTAGTAAGAATCTCCAGGAATTCTCGCAGGGAAAGAAGCCCGAGGACCTTGTATTCGATGGAATCACCTCTCATCACGTGAACCGTTTCCTCAACAAAGCGATGAGAGGACTAACAGCGAAAGTGTTCAGGACCCACCATGCCACTGAGACAGTCCAGACTTACCTGCGAAAACATAACGGGTTCAAGCTAGATGAATCTCCCTACGTCAAGCTGCACCATGCGCGCGTCGCGAATCTCGAGGCAGCGATCAGATGCAACCACAAACGGACCCCACCCAAGACCTGGGAGGGAACCCTCCTTAAGAAGCAACAACGATTGGAGGAACTGAAGACAAAGGAGGTCAAGACGGACAACCAGAAGATAAGGCTGGACGAACGCATTCGAAAACTCAAGCTTGATGTGGACCTTCAGAAAAAGACTCGCGATTACAATCTGAACACGTCTCTTAGAAACTATATTGATCCAAGGGTCTACAAGAGCTGGGCAAGCAAGGCAGAATTCGACTGGAAGGGCATTTATCCCAAAACACTGAAGCGAAAATTTCTCTGGGCGTCTCGGGCCAAAGCCTAGCTCGTTCTATCGCGATTTCTTGGGACCCTTGAGCCAGCCCCCGATTCCAAGCTCCCTAGGCTTGCTGGCTGGGTCGATTGTAACTGAGCCATTATTGTGAAGCTGTAACCGCCGCCATCTGTTGTCGCTTGACATTCCCCGCAGGGTTCTCACCCTGGCAAAGTGTACAACTTGTCCTCCCTCGTCGCTGCTTCGGAATTCGATAATGCCATCGCAAAGTGATTCAAACTGTTTGTAGAAAGAGTCAGACGCGATTCCCATCATCACTGAATGAAACATTGCGAGCCCCCGGATTCTCGCATAGGGGATGATCCTCGTCCTCCAGATATCGACCATCAACTTCTCATCGGTGTAGTGACACATTACTGACGTGTTGTCGTCAATGTGTAGCCACTGTTTCTCGTCCTCGGCAACTCCTTCTCGAATTATGTTGACTACCTTGTTGCTCCAGTGATTGAGGTCGAAGGACTGGTGCTCGTAAGCCTCCCTTCCCTTCGATCGCATCCCTTCAGGCGTTTCGGGATGGGCCAGCCCGGTCATCACATCGTAGGTGTCCAGTATTCTGAGATGGTCTCCCCGCTCCAGTCCTTTCACATCTAGCCCGAGCTTGGTTAAGGATTCTCGAACTTCGTGGGGTGGATGCATGTAGGTATGGTACTCTGTGCGCGCTCCGTTTCTCAATCCGCTAGCGGCTATTGTGAGCGATGTTTCGTACCACGGCGAGTCTGGACCGAACTCTACGAGATAGCTTGCTCCGAATCTGATTCCATTGGGAACGAGATCCTCGAGAATTGCTAGCGCCGGGGTCTGTTCCATAGTCGGGGTTTCACGCTCTATGCGCATTCTGTTTCTCTAACACTTATGGTTAAAGCTGAACTAGCTCTTGCTGCATGTAATCAGACCAACTGAGAATCAAGTTATGACAAAGGAAGCTTGAGCGGCGAATTGTCCAGGCCCAATCTGTTGATTACAACTGATGTCGTCGACCCGGGTAGTATTCGGGCCCTGTCCAAATATGCAAGAGTTTTCAGCTCGACTGCCCTTGACGAGGCATCGCTGAGCCAACTCCTACCGTCGATAAACATCCTTCTCGTGTTCTTTTGGCCGAGTTTTCTTACCCCCGAAAACTTGTCGAGGATGAGCAATCTGCGACTTATTCAGAGCATCCTCGCGGGTGTCAACCACATCCCCTTCGCCCAGCTCGACAAGAACGTGGTTGTTTGTAGTAATGCGGGCGCCTATTCTGACGAGGTTGCCGAGTACGCCTGGTCTTTGTTGCTATCAGCCGCCAAGAGGATCGTTGACTTTCACAACGCAGTCAAGACTGATCAATGGACTTTGAGACGAACATTAGGCGGGAAAGAAGTAACCATTCTGGAGGAAAAAACCCTTGGCATTCTTGGATACGGCGGCATAGGGTCCGCAGTTGCGCGAATAGGTAAGGGGTTCAACGTGAAGATTTATGGCTTCTCGAGAAAACCTGTTCGAGAGAACGGTGTGAGATCATTTCAAGGAGACAAAGGACTCTTGAGAGTCCTGGCGCAGAGCGATGCGGTTATAGTCTCGCTCCCGCTCACAAAGTTCACCAACAAGATTATTAATGCTGACAAGCTTGCCACGATGAGGAAAGACGCGATACTTGTGAACATAGCGCGCGGAGAGCTAGTGGACGAAACCGCGCTCTACGAACATCTGAAAACGAACCCGGACTTTCGATACGCTGCTGACGTTTGGTGGTATCGGGAAGGAAGAGAGTCCCTCAAGACCTTGCATCCATTCTTCGAATTGTCAAACTTCATCGGGACCCCTCACGTGTCAGGCCCATCAGGATTAGCCACCGGAAAACCAGTAAAGTTTGCTGTCGCTAACGTACTGCGGTTTCTTAGGGGTCTCAAACCAAAGAATATCGTAGACCCGGCGGAATACCTCGTCACGGATAGGCAGGAATACTAGGTTCTAATCTTCATCCAGTAATCGTCTTGGCTAGAAGATCCAACGACACATTACCGCCCGATATGACTAGCACAACTTTCTCACCAAGCTTCTCCAAATCTTTGTTGGCGAGCAGAACGGCGGTGGGAGCCGCTCCGGATGGCTCGGGGAAAACGTGGGCTTCACGAACCAATAGTTTCATTGCTGCAAGAATCTCGTCGTCCGAAACGCTGTAGACGCCATCGACGTGTCTCTTGCATGCTTCAAAGGTCAGTTCTCCTACCGCTGATGGGATAAGCCCGTCCGCGATCGATTTCGGCGAATCAAATGTAACAATCTTGCCAGCCTTCAGCGCTGCCTGGAGTTTCGGTGCGCCCTGCGGCTCGACCCCGTAGACTTTCGCTTCTGGTTTTAGCGACTTGATCGCGGTGGAAATACCGGATATGAGACCTCCGCCACCGACTGGAACAATCACCGAATCGAAGTCGTCTAGTTGATTCGCTATCTCTAGCCCACAAGTTCCCTGCCCTGCGATGATGTCAGGGTCGTTGAACGGATGTACGAGTGTCGCTCCGGTCTTGCTGACTATTTCGTTGGCCTTCGCATCGCGATCTGTCGTATATTTTCCGTACTTGATCGCTTCAGCGCCATACTCGATGATAGTGTTGACTTTCTCTTGAACTGCTGTCTCGGGCAGTATGATGGTACACTTTTTTCCGAGGAGTCGCGAGCTGTAGGCTACCGCCATTCCATGGTTCCCGGAAGAAACCGAGACGATGTTCCTTGCTGACAACTGTGAGATCTTGTTGTAGGCTCCACGAATCTTGAAAACCCGTATGGGTTGGAAGCATTCGAGCTTCAAGTAGACCTGGCGGCCAAATCTCTTCGAGAGTGACGGCGACTCAACGAGCGGGGTCTTGGTCGCAACTCCTTCGATCCGCTTGCTCGCCGCAACAGTGTCGGCCAGCCCCGGCAAGTGGCTTTGGATCATAACTAGGTCTGACATTCGGTCTCTTAGGCTTGAGATTAAAGGTGCGCTGACATCGGCCGAAAATCACCTATTATCAGGCCTGATGCCAGCGTTGGCGCGGGTCCAGTCTTCTAGGGAGTGCTCAGTCGCTTGAGCTGGCCAAGCACCTTTTCGCGAATTTGGTCCGGGGAGGGAAGCGTCTTCGATAATCTTCCTTTCGAGAGGAATGGTGCGAGTAGCTTCCCCATTGGTCCTCCGCAGTTCGGACACTGTGGCGCATCCACCGTCAAGCCTGTTATTTTCTCCCTCAGGCACTCATCGCATCTCCAGACCATTTTCCGACCACCCAACTTCCCCCTCTTCGCCACAGGCTTCCCGTCAGCTTCGACAATGTCCAAAGCGAAGTCGATGCTAGGCGCGTTACTCACGGAGGTTCCAACCCCAAACCCATCTACTCCCGCGAGAGATAGTTGAGCGACCGTTTCATCGTTGAGTCCGCCTGACAGGAATATCTTCACGTGATCAAATCCTCTTGAGTCTAACTCCCATCTCACCTCTCGAACAATCTCGGAAAAATTCCCGCGTCTCGAGCTAGGCGTATCCAGCCGGACACCGAACAGATCCTTTCCAAGCGCTTCGGCGGCCAAGATAGATTCTGTCTTTTCATCATAGTACGTGTCGACCAGAGCGATCCTCGGCACCTTCTTCGGAATGTGTTTGTTGAAACTCTTCCAAGCCTTGACCTGGTCTCCCATCGCAATTATCAGCGAGTGAGGCATTGTGCCCGCTGGATCTTTTCCGAGAAGCTTCGCGCCAACTATGCTAGAGACGTCATCGAACCCGCCGATGTAGCAGGACCGGTCGATCATGGGCGCGAGAGCCGGATGAGCTCTGCGAATCCCGAAGGAGAGGAGAGTTTTCTTGCCAGCCGCTTTTCTCACTCGCGCCGCCATGGTTGCTATCCCGGATGCTTGACAGACCAATCCGAGTAGTGGCGTCTCGTAGAGACAAAAGTCCAGGTACCGCCCCTCAAGCACCATCACAGGCTCTCTTACGCCCTCCACGTCACTTGAGTGAAACAGAGTTCCTTCTGGAAAGGAGTGAACGTCAACGGGCACACCTTCTAGGAGGTGAGCTGCCTCCTCGACTCCCGCGAGTATTCCCCACTCCCAGTTCTTGGGAAGAGAGCCTGTCGTTATCTCCGCGGTTACGTGAAGATCGGATAATCCTTCCTTTTCGAGAATCTCTCTTGTGCGTGTGAAGTAGACATCTGTTGTTTCTGCGTTCTTGATCTCGTCTTCACTTGCCACCTGAAACTTTCTCAAATTCGTCACTGTTGCGGTCCCCTTGAACGAATTATAATCTTAGGGTAGAAAACTTCCCTCTTTCCGGAGAGCATCTGACAAGTTATAACTAGGTTCAAGGAGCTCCAATAGTACGGGTCGGTCAGACGTGAGATCACTGGAAGAGCTCTCGAAGAGCGCACGCGAGCTGAAAGAGCGCGGCATGTCCACTTATGAGATAGCTGATGAGTTGAAGGTTCAAGCGGACACTGTTGTCTGGCTCCTGCTCCATGGCAAGGAAGGCGTCAAGACGAAGGAGGCTTACGATGTCTATGTTAACTGGAACCCGATAGGATCGAGCGTTCGACGCCTAACCCTTGTCGGGCGTGCAATGGCAGACATGGTCC
>VBAY01000180.1 GCA_005883085.1 Candidatus Bathyarchaeota archaeon | reverse complement strand
CCTCAAGCGAGTGGAACGTCTAGGTAGGTTTCTTGGGCGCACTGTTGGCAGACAACCCTCCCTCTCGGGGTTCTCAGGACCTGGTCATCGTTCAATATTTCTCGCTCACAGGAGGGACAGATTATGATGCACTGGCTCATGCGCCTGACCGTCAAGAAGAAGATTGGTTGTGCTAGGGTATTGCCTCGGTTGTAACCAATCCCGAAAGTCTCGGGTAACACCCGCTTTAAATAGGGAACAGAGGATTTCGCGAATCCCCCTCTCGACAGAGACTGGTTTTGCAGACCGAAGACTTGACCCGGGACAAGCCTAGGGAATCATCGGGACAATTATCAGTTTCACTTTTAGTGTCATCTACTGGATAATACTCGTTAGACGTGGTAGATTATGGGTAAGACTGATGGAAAAGGTCACCAACCATGAGTGTCCGCGATGTGGCCGGACGCAGTTGAACGTCTATTTCTCCGACCAGACCGACAACCGGGTGGGCGCCTGGTGCGAGTTCTGCAATCTCAAGGCGTACTATTTCGGCGAAAGGCTCGTCCCGATCAATTCCTAGCTTGATCGAGTTTGCAAGAGTCTATTCTGGGGGCGTGGCTCCCTCGGGAATGTTCAGGGTCATCTCTCCCTCAACCATCTTTCTCTGCAGTCGGGCGGTGAAAAGCTCCAAGTCCACCTTGAGTTCTTCAAGTCGCTTAATCGCCTCAGGTTGTAGTATCGGGCTGACATTTTGGCCGCCTATCCGTCCATAGGCGACCGCTTCGAACGGGAATCTTTCGCCTTTGTAGATCGCGTAACCTGTTAGAAAATTGGCGACGCCGCCACCGACACCGCTCGACTCACCCATCTCGTCAATGAAAATGTCCATGTCGTATTGGAGCTGCGCGTCCTCAGCTTTTCGGAAAGGGTTCTGAGCATTCATCGATGATCAGCCGTAGGCCGGCATGTCTAGTGGGTGCCATTGTTTTGCTCTGAGGCTCCTGACTCGTGACCATGATAGCCAACCGGTGACAACGGACGCGACCAACAGGATATCCAACGCTGTCCCGCTCGCGGTGAGGCCGGTTGCGTATTGGATCCATAGCTGTGCCGCAAACGCAGCGGCGACAGCAACTAGTCCTAAGGTAGCTGGCCACAGTTTGGGTTTACGCAAGAAGATTCCAGACACAACAGTGGCTAGTGCGAGAATTGCGAGGACGCCGAGAACTGCGGGATTTCCTAGGCTGAACGAGGCTAGCAAGCCGAGCCAGACTCCTGAGACGATGAACAAGATGCTTGTCAAGTTGAGAGTGTTGTATTTCGACGGTTGGATTACTGCGGCGGATAGTGGTGGGGTGAACGAGAATGGTTTTCCGAGTGCTTGGTTAGCGTTGGTGGTTCCGAGATGTTTCTTGCCTGTTATCACGTCAACTGGTGCGTTGACGAAGTTTTCTACGAGGATGATTCTGTGCTGACCTATGCCCGAGGCAGGTCCGGTCTCTATGGAATAGTCGGGTCCGACTTTGAGTTCGAGTTTCGTGTCAGGGGTGCAGGAGTGCTGGATCGTGTTTCCGGACCTAGCTTGTATCAGGGTCCAGTTGGAGCCTGTGTTTCTCGTGCAGATTAGCGCGGCCCATTTTGATTCTGGCTCTATCTTTGGGAGTCCGACTTCAGGTGCGAGGTCTGTCATGCCGTAACGTTTGTCTTCGCAGAAGGTCTGCGGGCACGCCCGGCATTTCCAGACGTCTATCGCGCCCATGACGTAGCCTTTGTCGATAAGGTTGACGACTCCGAAGTAAACTACGTCGTGCTGGTGTAATTCCAAGACTGGCTTTGCGAGAGGGGTCTTGGTCCTTGAAAAGTCTTGGCACACCCAGAGTGGACATTGGTTTTTTTACCGACAGGGAGAATCTTGAGCCCGAACCCGTCTTGCTGGACATCAAGCTCGTGAGGGAGAACCCCGAGATAGTCAGGGAGAGCCTGCGGAAGAGGGGCCTGCCGGACAAGCTGGACCAGGTGGGGCTCGTATTGAAGCTCGATGCTGAGTGGAGGCATCTCCAGGCAGAAGCTGATCAGCTGAGGAAGAAAAGGAACGAGATTACGGCGGCAATCGCCGAGGCGAGAAAGAGGAAACAGGAAGCCACGGCATTGATGAAAGAGGCCCAGGTTGTTCCGGAGAGCATCAAGGATCTCGAGACAAAAATCGGTCGGGAAAAGGAGAAGATCGAGAATATTCTCATGAATCTTCCCAATATTATCCACGAGAGCGTGCCTTTCGGAAAAGATGAAGACGACAATGTCGAAGTAAGAAAATGGGGCTCGATCCCGAAGTTTGACTTCAAGACTCTTGATCATATCGACTTAGGACTCAAACGTGGACTCATCGATATCGAGAAAGCAGGGCGTGTCGCCGGAGCTCGCTTCTACTACCTTAGAGAGGATCTTGTCCGTCTGAACCATGCACTAATCCAGTACGGACTAGATTTTGCTGCGAAAAAAGGCTTCCAGCTCTACCAGCCTCCGTACTTCCTCCGGCGCGACATCATTGCCGGGGCAGTTGCGCTCACAGACTTTCAAGATGTGATCTACAAGATCGAGGGGG
>VBAY01000183.1 GCA_005883085.1 Candidatus Bathyarchaeota archaeon | reverse complement strand
TCTGGATATCCACGACGTTTCCATGCTGTTTGAACGGTACGTTTCGATCGTTTGTCTTGACGCTTGCAACTTCTAGATCTACTGCGTCCAGGCTGATGTCTCCAGTTGAGTTAATGTCGATTCTTACCTTTCCTGAGAATCCCAGAGCGTCAAAATCGACGTCAAGAAATACGTCGTACTCGTTGACCTGCTGGACGGCCTTGCCAGCTTGAGTCGTTACCTGCATGATGATCCAATCGCTGGGTTTTGCAATCCGGTACTTAAGGGCCATCAATGGACGTGATCATCTGAGCCTCCCGAGTCGTTAGGTTTCAGAGGCGGGATTCTGAGCTTCGGTTGTGTAGCTTTGGCGATGGCGGTCGTGTCTTCCCGAATGGAGAGCGCCAGAGAGGCCAACAGGAGACCAGCAGCGAGGAGGAACGGAACATCGGGCAGATTGAAAGACGCTAGGGGTCCAATGAACAAGCTGAATCTATTCTGTCGCATGAACATTTGGAGGTAGGGACGTCACCGAAAGTTTCCGATTTTTGAGGAAAAGCTAAACAAACCCGCCTCTCTTTATCGACAAAAAGGCAGGTATCGAGCATGCAGAAGTATCGTACGGATATGTACGAGGGAATGATAGCAGAAACCGTAACGGTTCCTGGCCATGATGGCTCCGTGATCAACGCATATTTCGCGCGGCCTCTGGGCTCAGGACCCTTTCCTGGAGTTGTTCTGATCCACCATGCACCAGGATGGGACGAGTGGTATAGGGAAACTACTCGAAAGTTCGCCCACCATGGCTACCTGGCAATCAGCCCCAACATCTACCAGCAATTCGGCCACGGTGTGCCAGAGGATATTGCCGCGAAGGTACGGGCTGCAGGCGGGGTGCCCGACGATGATGTCGTGGGCGATGTGAAAGAGAGTTTGGGTTACCTGAAATCTCTTCCGCAGAGCAACGGCAAGGCGGGAATATTTGGCACCTGTTCAGGAGGAAGGCAAGTGTTCCTTGTTGCTTGCAGAACGAAGGGCTTCGACGCGGCAGTAGATTGTTGGGGCGGAAGAGTTGTCATGTCCCAGCAAGAGCTGACACCGAAGTATCCCGTTGCACCAATAGACTACACGAAGGATTTGTCATGTCCTCTGCTGGGCCTCTTTGGTGAGGAGGATCAGTTTCCATCTCCCCAACAAGTTGCCCAGCATGAACAAGAGTTGAAGAAGTATGGAAAGACCTACGAGTTTCACATGTATCCGAAAGCCGGGCATGGTTTCTTCTATTACGACCGGTCGGGATACAGACAAGAGCAGGCAATGGATGGCTGGAACAAGGTGTGGGCTTTCTTCGAAAAATATCTTGGAACTAGTGACAAACGTTGACACGCATTTTTTACGTTTGGAGGGTTTGAGAAATGTGTACGGGGATCGTCGAGAATACTAGAGTCTCGGGCAGCGGTAAGGGTCCAAACGGCTGGGTCCCATTGGACCAAGCGAGCGTTTCCTACGACCATCCCGATCATGCCCAAGCTGAACGGGCGGTCATCATTGACCTCATTAGCGAGGAGGGCGGACTTGAATCAAGGATCGCAGTTGAACTGACGCCCCAATCTGCAAAAGACCTAGTGCGTGCTATCCTCGCATCTCTATCCCGAGGAGAAGGCGATGAACTCGAGGAAAGAAACGGGAGTGTTTATTGATTCCGAAGCATCTTCTTTCTGGACCGAGATTGTTTCAGGGTATTCCTAGTAGACGTTCTTCGGCCGAATAGTTGATGAAGGGTCCGCTCATCAAGGTGCTGTTGCCAATTATCGCAATGTTTCCCTCTTGAGTTCTTATCAACGTCGATCTCAGACCCACCCTGACAACTGTTCCCCTTATCCCGCTGTACGAGATTACATCGTTCAATCGTAGGGTCTTGTCAGAGAAGAGGAGCACCCCCGCAATAATGTTGGAGAGAGTTGTCTGCAGGGCTAAGGAAATTGTGAGGCCTGCTAACCCTGTGACGGTTAAAGCTTGAAATTCAGAGGCTATTCCAGTAATTATCAGGACACCAGCGACAGCGACTACAATCCAGGCTATCCGGACGCCATCCCGGATATTCCTGATGAGCTGCTTGGAAGCGCCTGCTTTTCTGGCTAGAGCAGTAAGTCCTCGACGAAAAAGCTCACCAACAATTGCCCAGAGGGTGACAACGCCAACGATCTGGAATAGAATTGTAAGGAGATCGGGCAACTCTCAGGCTTTCCCAAGAGAAATGCCTATGTGGGGTTCGAAAACCTTGCCCTCCAATTGACGATCCGCAGGATCCCTTGAGTCTCCAGATGGACACACACCGCTCCAATTCGACGACAGTAATTCTTGCAAAACTAACTGCATTTCAGTGTATCACTCAGATCGCCCTGTGACGATACATGTGGTACTACATTACCTGATTTTCAGTGACACCAGCCTTTGGTACGCCGTACCACGCGACTTTATGAGTCAAACCTTCGAGGGATGCGGAGAAGCTCGGGACCAAAGGGAGTATTCCTCATCGTCCTAGTCTTTGCCATAGCAGTTGCTCCAAACCAAATTCCCAGCGCCGCCGCACCTTCGACCCAGCAACCGGCAACCTTCTTCTTCCACAAGCAAATCACAAAGACCCTAAACACGATAACCACAAACTTATGGGCCAACACAACCAAGTCTTGGTCCGCCACCAACCAAAACGAGCAGAGAACAGTTTCGAGCAGCACCCCTGGAATCTGGCACTTTTACTCGCAACCCGCGTTAGCCGGGAACACCACCCTGACAGCGCCCCTAACTTTTGTTCTGTACTTTTCCTCTTCTTCAGGCACCGGGACGGGTACGGTGATCACGGGCAACCTAAACAAGATCACGTCTTCAGGCTCGGTAATCTCGTTGGCTGTTGGCAGCCTCTCCAGCGCGCCAATATCATCGACCCTCACGGGATATACTATCGCCATTACCAGCAACACGTATCAAATCGAATCAGGCGCGATACTCGACTTCGCAATAACTGTCAACATCCCTGGTAGCACCAGCCGGACAATCAGTCTCTATTATGACG
>VBAY01000172.1 GCA_005883085.1 Candidatus Bathyarchaeota archaeon | reverse complement strand
GAAATGTGATTCCGCACTCCTTGTCAGCTATGATTACTTTGACGCCGGGTTTTTCGAAGACTTTGTCCAGTTCTTTCATGTACTTCTCTCGGTTGGACGGGGGCATCTTCTTCACGTAGATCTGCCCTTGACCCATAGCCCGTACGATGCTCTCGATGTCCTGGGGGGTAGTCTTGTCGCCCATCAGATTGTGTCCCGTCTCTGGCGTGGGCTGATGACCTGTCATCGCAGTGTTCTTGTTGTCGAGAATGAGATAGAGGATGTCTTGTCCTTCTTTGATCGAGTTGGAGATTGCAGTCATTCCTCTCCAGAAAAACGTGGAATCGCCCATCAACGCGTATTGTTTGTTTGTCACGAACGGGTCCATCCCGGCTCCCGCAGCACCGCCCAGGGCCATTGCCGTTAGGTTGTGCATTTCACCGAAAGGAGGTAGGAACGACATCGAATAGCACCCAATGTCGCCGTGTGCGAAGATGTCTTTGTGCTCAGGTGTATCTCGCAGAGAGTGAACTGCGCTGAGGGTTTCCCTATGAGGGCAGCCAGCACAGAAGCCTGGAGATCGCGGAGGGACCAAGAGCCCGTACGCTTTGATCTCAGCCAGCAGGTCGAGTTCGCTATGGATCTTCTTCTGGTCAATCTTTGCGGCAGGATCACCGATCTCCAAGAGAAGGTTCCCAACCTTCTCGATGAGGTTTGACGGAGTGAGGCCACTCTCTTCCGGAAATCCATCGCCTTGAGGAAAGAACTTACCCCAGACTTTCGGCATGCCGGAGATTTTTCCTTCCTGGACCAAGTCGTCCAAAATGGTTTTGACCTGGTTCTCTATTGCTGGACTCTTCTCTTCGACAACGACAATATTCTCGACTTTCTTTGATAGCTCGCCAACGATGTTGGGCTCAAGAGGGTAGGTTACTGCAGGTTTCAGAATCGGGAATTGCTCGTCTAGTCCGAGCTCCCAGAGAGCCTGTTCCAGATAGCTATAGGATATACCAGCTGCGATGAATCCGATCCGGTGCTTCTGACCATCATCGTAGAGTATCTTGTCGAGCTTATGATCGCGAACATACTCATGGACCTTCGGGAATCTGTCTCTGACTAGCTCCTTCTCCAGATCCCAAGTGTTCGGAGGGATACTGACTCTCCGTTTGATATCGACTTTTGAAATATCGAGAGTAATCGGATTCTTGAAAGTAATGTCCGACGGCTGGTTTTCTGAGAGAATAACGCTACCTCCGCCTTCGGCTAGGTAAGTGGTAATGAGATAGCCTACGACCAAGTTCGAATATTGGGAGAGCCTGAGTCCTTCTCCGATCCAGTCCTTGACCTCTTGCGGGGTGCTCGGCTCGATAATCGCCATTTTGAGATGCTCCATAAGCTGGCGACTATCACCCGCAACCTGGGTACTGGAAGCATGCGGATCGTCGCCACAGACAACGAGGGCACCCCCCCTCTTCCCGCTCAAGCCAAGCTTGTCAGCATAATTGATGATATTGATAGGGTCCGCAGCGACATTGAGACCGACGCTCTTCATTACTGCAACAGCATTAACACCAACGTCCAACGCGCCATTGAGGGCTGCAGCGCCTTGAGACTCATCGTTCGTCATCTCTCCCCATAATCCGCATTCTCTGAGAATCTCAGCGTTCTCTTCCAGAATCGTGAAAACTTCTGCGACAGGCGAGCCAGGATAGCCGGCCATTAAGCCGACTTTGCTCTCAAGCGCTCCCTTTACTATCAGCTCATTTCCGTTGAAAGCGTTGATACCGGACCCTTGGACAAAACGTCTGTCCGACATTACATCACGTGGGTATCCGAATAGTATCCTAGTGTCGGGCTGTAGATAAGTCCGTTGTTCAGTTTGTAGACAATTAACCCTACAATCGTTTGCCTGTCCTGCTCTCAATCATCAGAACGTCTATCGTCCCAAATGAGACGTTTTTTCGCGTGATTGGCCTTTCCATAAGCGGAGAAGGGGTTCTGCGGAGATGATCTAGTAGGAAAATCTCTACAAACAACCATAACAGAACGGCACCGTCACTTGGAAACGGGTCCAATATTGAGAACGCTCGTTCTTATCGGAATTGTTCTTGTCATGGCCATATGGTTCAACCCAGCGTCCAACGCTCATGCGGCGACGGGTGCGGAAATTCCAACGGAAGGCGGCACCTGGACAAACCCAACCATCACTATCGTGATGACTCCCGCATCAAACATGCCTTGGTTCAAGGCGTCATACACGTATGATGTGAACTATGCGATTGCCCGCTGGGCCAAGTCCATCATCGCATACACGGATTCCTATGGTTCATATTACCTTCGCAAACTGACCTTTGTAACCTGCGTTTCAGGTGTCAACGATACGTTGTGTGGCACTCCAAACATCAGAGTCCAGTTCATCCAGTCGTTCGGGTCGCAATCAGCAGGATTGGGGCTGACTTCAGTGCGGATTCAGCAGAATTCAGGAACCTTCGTGCCCCCAACAACCACGACACTCGCGGCGTACGATCCGACCAACACGACTCAGTTAACTGATACGGATATGATCAATATTGCCAGCCATGAGTTTGGACATGCTCTCGGTCTGAACCACGCTACCGTATCGGTAACAGATGATGGAACTTTTGAGCTAATGTTCCTGTCCTACGGGCAGGCAGTGAGCAATCCGAGGAACTCTCTGGAAGCGCCGTCAACCTTGGACATGTACGCGTTATCGAACGTCTACGATTGGTTAGCCAATCCCTCAGGCTTCACCGGCCCGGGACATCCCGTCACAATTTACTCTTTGCCTCTTCGGAAGAAACCAGTTCAAGCCCAGACCGTTTCTTGGCAGATTGTCGGGCCTCCCGCGCCAGCTGAGTTACGTAGGTATTCTGAGAAGTGATTAGAAAGGCGGTTGAATTTGGCAATGCCCCCGATTCTTGCACCTGCGAAGCTTGGAAATCTTTCTGGTCACGGGTTCGAGCGGTTTATCTCCGTTTCCGGAACGCTAGAATTCTCTTTCCTGCTATTACGATAGTAACATTTTTATCCCAACACGCCGCTGCCACCTATGACGAAAAACAATGACCCCATCTAGACTTTTCTTAATGCTGGCAATTGTATCTCTTGCAGCAATACCATTCCTAGCGAGACCGGTCGCGGCCGACACTAATACGGGTACTTCGGGACAGCCGAACCAGAGTTGTCAGTCAGTTTTCCCATCCGGACCCCTATCTCCCGCAGGCTTCAATACCAACGGGTTCAGTGTAGCGGATACTCATTACGCGGGCAATGGACAGACAACTCAAACCCCGGCAGACTCGGCAGCTGTCTCGCAATACGACGTTGCATGCTTCCAAGTCGCTCAACACTAGAACCTCACCACTACCCCCCTTCTTTTTCCAATCATCGGGTTAGCGATCAATCGCATCCGACATTATCCACATATCTTCCCGCGACTAACCCTAGTCTTATTTTGGCCATCAGCACGGGGTGAAGATATGGAATTCGACAGATTCTCGATAGCCCTGTTAGTGCTCCGTCCTGAACGCCCGCGTCTTGACAAGGACGAGGAGGCTGAGTTGCAAGATGCTCACATGGCTCACCTGGCGGATCTTCATGAAGCTGGCTATTTGCTCGCGGCAGGTCCTCTTCTTGGAGGATCGGACGAGGCTTTTCGCGGGCTGACCATCTTGAACGTCGAACCTGAAAAGGCTCGGTTGTTAAAGGAGCAGGATCCTGCAGTCCGGGCCGGGCGGTTCTCGGTCAAAGTATTACCCTGGATGGTGCCACGGGGCGCGATGCACTTTTCTCACACGCGCTTCCCCCGCTCGATGATGGAGGCCGATTCAGACTGAACAACAGTTACCGACGCCTGAGATAGATGTGGCTCTTGCCGATCTACATCGCGATGCTTCGAGGAATCAATGTAGGTGGGAAGAAAATTGTCAGGATGGAAAACCTCCGGGCATCATTTGAGGCGTTGGGGTTCGGCCGGGTCAAAACGTATGTTCAGAGCGGAAACGTAATCTTCGA
>VBAY01000068.1 GCA_005883085.1 Candidatus Bathyarchaeota archaeon | reverse complement strand
GGATCGTCCCCAGACAAGACTCGACGTCGATGAGGGAAACGGAATGACAGTAACGGTAGGCCGTGTAAGGCGAGACCCGGCATTGAACGGTGTCAAGTACATGGCCCTCGGCCATAACCTGATTCGCGGTGGAGCGGGATGCTCCATCCTCAACGCCGAACTCCTCCTCGCAAAAAAACTCATCAAGTGATCCAAGAAAAATGCAAACTGGAAAAACCCGCAGACTCAGACGAATATTCCAGAAAGACGGCAAGACCGTCATCATACCGATGGACCATGGAGTATCCGTCGGACCAATCGAAGGACTCAGAGATATGGATACGACGATTGACAACGTAGCGAAAGGCGGAGCGGACGCAGTACTCGTCCATGCCGGCATCGCCAAGACAGTTGACAACCAAGAAATGGGACTAATACTCCACCTCTCAGGCGCCACCCGACTCACCCGCGAGCCCAACTGGAAAACGCAGCTCTCCACAGTCAAACTAGCGGTTCGTCTGGGCGCGGACGCAGTATCTGTTCACATCAACGTAGGATCCGAACATGAACAAGACATGCTAGATCAATTTTCGCGAATACTAGGCGAAAGCGACGACGTTGGCCTGCCGGTCCTCGCGATGATGTACCCGAGGGGACCAGGAATACAGAACGAACATGCTTACGAGGTCGTGAGCCACGCAGCCCGACTCGGCTACGAGTTAGGAGCAGACATTGTCAAGACTAACTATACAGGAGATGTTGAGAGTTTTCGAAGCGTTATCAAGAGCGTCAAAGCCCCGGTGGTCGTAGCGGGCGGGCCCAAAGCGGGCAGCGAATCTGAAGCTCTCCAACTCGTCTCAGACTCGATCAAAGCAGGTGCCGCCGGAGTATCGATTGGGAGAAACGTGTTCCAGCATCGCCAGCCGACTCTGATGACTAGAGCACTTGTCGAGATAGTCCATGACGGGAGCAGCCCCACGCAGGCACTGTCAATCCTGGGTGAAAGAAGTGAAAGAATTCTGGCTAGAGCTTAACCCTGACCTACCCGCGGAAACCATCCGCAAGATGGTCGACGTAGCCAAACCGCACACGATCCTCACCGACATCAAGCTTCCTGGAGTCACCGCGAAAATTGCTTCACGACTGGAAGGAATGGACATTCTGGTCACGTCAAACTTTGACCACGTGTCCAGCGCTAAAAGAAACAAGACTCCTGTAGCGCTCGAGGTCACGGTCGGTGACCAGAAGGATGTGGAAAGAATATCGGAGGTACTAGAACTGCATCCTGATTATCTCTTGATCAACTGTCCCAACTGGAAAATTATCCCGCTAGAAAACCTGATCGCGGAAACAAGAGGACGCTCAAAACTTCTCGCTAGAACCACAAGTTTTGACGAAAGCAGAGCAGCTCTCGCGACCTTAGAGCTGGGAGCCGATGGAATAGCCCTTGGTTCTCACGACACAAATGAGATTCTCAAGACCCGAGACTTGATACTTGGAGAATCCGATGACATCTCGCTCTCAATGGCTCAAGTCACAAGCGTCAGGCCCATTGGAACAGGAGCCCGAGTCTGCGTTGACACGACTGAGATCCTTCAAGCTGGCGAGGGACTATTGACCGGATCTTCGTCCCAGGCACTCTTCCTAGTGGAGGGCGAGGTACATTCTAACCCTCACGTGAACTCGCGGCCGTTCAGGGTAAACGCAGGCCCGGTCTCATCATATGTTCTAACGGCGAATGGAAAAACGCGGTATCTCTCCGAATTATTGGCAGGGGAAACCGTACTCCTGATTGATAGGAGTGGCCGATCACGGAGTGTTGATGTCGCGAGAGTCAAGATAGAGCGTCGTCCAATGATTCTCGTCGAGGCGAATATCGGAAACCGAAAGCTAACGACGATAGTTCAGAATGCTGAAACTGTCCGGCTGGTCACCAGAGACGGGTCCAAACCGGTTTCAGAAATCAAGCCTGGCGACCATGTGTTGGTCCGGTTCGAAGAGGGCGGTCGACACTTTGGAACAAAAGTCTCGGATGAGATGGTCATCGAAAGGTGAACCCCAAAGTCTGCGTCTCAATATCCTCAACCGACACCCCTGAATTATTGGGAAGAGCGCAGCGAGCCGAGAGATTGTCCGCAGATCTCGTGGAGGTTCGTTTGGACAGACTCCGCAGCTTCCACGGACTCACAAAGATTGCCCGCGCGGTAGAACGGCCGATCATCGGGACCAACCGGCCCCTATCCGAGAAGGGGTCCTTCGACAGATCCGAAGCTGAACGCCTGAAGATCCTGATGGAGGCGGTAGAGGGAGGATTCCAATACGTAGACTTGGAACTCACTACAGCCAGGCTCGACCGGGTCATCAAGACGTTTAGAGAGAAAGGTGCAAAGATCATCCTGTCCCACCACGATCACTTCAGAACCCCTGACCCAGCGAAGCTCGCCTCAACCCTCGTGCAGCTCCAGAAGTTCAAACCGGACGTCTGCAAGATCGTCACAACAGCTCAGATTCCAGAAGACAATCTCACCGTTCTCAGTCTATTGAAGGCAAACCATCAGAACTCACCGCTCGTGAGTTTCGCTATGGGACAGGCGGGAGTCTGGTCAAGACTACTCGCCCCGTTCTATGGAGCCCACTTCACATACGCCTCACTAGAGAGAGGGCAAGAAACAGCACCTGGGCAGTCGACCATCGCCGAGCTTCGCAGGATCTACGAGATGTTAGGCGTGGAGTAACAGTTGATCAAGGGCGACACCAAAGTCCACTCTCTCTACGGATCGCCAGTAGCCCACAGCCTCAGCCCTGTAATCTTCAACACGACCTTCCAGAAACTATCACTCAACAGAGCCTACGTACCCTTCGAGGTCAGTAGGGACAACCTGAAACAAGCGGTAGAGGCAGCCCGCATACTAGGGTTTGACGGCTTCAACGTCACAATGCCCCACAAGACCGCCATAGTTGAAATGCTGGATCGGCTTGACAAGAACGCAGAGAAGAGCGGAGCAGTCAACACAGTTGACACAACCAAGAATGGACTCGTAGGATACAACACCGACGGAGAGGGAGCGATCAGAGCCCTAAGATCCTACGGCTTTGAACCCAACAACAAGCGAATACTGGTTCTCGGGGCAGGAGGAGCAGCTCAAGCCATAGTCCACCGCCTTTCCAGCGAAAACAACACTGTTAGGATTCTGAACAGAACTCTGGGTAAGGCTCGACAACTGGCGGACAACGCAACAGGTACCAGCAGAATTTCGTACGGAGAACTTGCCAAGAGTAGCTTAGAGAAAGGAATGGAGGATGCGGACCTCCTCGTCAACGCGACTCCGATACGGACCTCGACTCTCATATCCCAACTCAAAATCAACAGAGTCAAAGATACAGGCTGGGTCTTCGACCTCGCATACGACAAGCCTGGCGAACCTGTTCCGATAGGACGCGGAACAATAAGCCCACTGGAGATGCTAGTGCACCAGGCAGCATTATCTTACGAGATCTGGCTAAACGAGACGGCTCCTGTCGATCTCATGCGCTCCTCCCTTGCGGATCATCTAGGGAAAGATTGGAGATGAAAGGGACCGGCCAGGCTCTCTCGCATGGAGCCGTCAGCATTCTAAACGCGTTTCCAACAGGCAAGGGAGGCGCTCTGGGAGTAGACCTTTGGACCCGAGCCAAGGTTACGTTGAGAGAAGGACCTGGCCAGATTTCGGGATTCATCTCCTCTGACCCACAGGAATCCAACGATCTCATGGTCGCGGTGGTCCGGAAGACCCTCGAGCATTATGGGTATGAGCGGAAGGTCTACGGAGAGGTGACCACTTCGTCGAACATCCCGACAGCTGTAGGGCTCAAGAGCAGCAGTGCGGCAGCAAACGCAGTAGCCTTGGCCACGGTATCTGCCCTAGGTGAAGAGCAGGATGATGACAGACTGGTTGCGGTTGGAGTAGAGGCATCCGTCGAATCCGGGGTAAGTCTCACAGGCGCTTACGACGATTCATTCGCATCCTATCACGGCGGTGCTGTTCTGACTGATAACGATCGGAGGAAGGCAGAAAGAATTCTCAAGGTCCCAGAGGACATCAGAATCCTCATACTTGTTCCACCACGAAAGACTCGAACAGGCCAGCTAGACCGGACAAGATTTGCCCCCATTCGGCGGATTTCAGAACTTGCATACAGCGAAGCTAGCAATGGCCATCTCTGGGACGCGATTACCCTTAACGGCCTCGCTGTCGCATCTATTCTCGGAGAAGACCCTCGCCCAGCACTCTCAGCGATTGAAGCAGGAGCATTTGGAGCAGGACTCTCGGGCAAGGGACCGGCAGTCGCGGCCGTGGTCGACGATCATAGCTTCAAACCTGTGCGGCAGGCGTTCGAGAAATTTGATGGACTCATAATCGAGACAAATCCCAACTTCACCAAAGCGCTGATCGAGACTTGAAAGTCAAGATCAAGGGTCCACAAACGCTGCACGGAGAAGTGAAGGCTCCCCGCTCGAAGGCTTACACACACAGAGCACTCCTAGCCTCCCTGCTGTCACCCGGTAAATCGGTGATTGAAGGAGCGTTGCGTTGTGATGATACCCAGCGAACACTCGAGGGGATCCAGAGGCTGGGAGCGAAAGTTCTAGTTAAGAAAACCCGAACAATCTCCAGCGGAATCAGGAGACCGACCACATCCAACAGGCCTATCGACTGTGGTGAGTCAGGAGCCACCCTCAGGTTCCTCACCGCGATTTCGTCTACTTGCCTCAAGACAGTTAGGCTAAGAGCTAGCCCGAGACTCGCCAACAGACCCTTGGATCCGCTAGTGAAGGCTGTCAACACTCTTGGTGCCTCTGCCACTTCGATCTCCGAAGCGGGTGGATTGGAGATACTCGTTAGGGGACCCTTGAGAGGAGGAGAAGTGACAGTTCGAGGCGATATCAGCTCCCAATTCATCTCAGGACTCCTCTTCGCAGCCCCGTTGGCGTCAAGAGACGTCACGATCAACGTGGAAGACGCGTTGGAATCGCGCCCATACGTGAACATGTCCATTGACGTGTTGAAAAAACATGGAATCTCGATCAAAGAATCCGATGGAACGTTCAGGGTTCCGGCACCGCAAAAGTTCGTCCCCGCGTCCCATCAAGTTCCCGGAGATTTTTCGTCCGCAGCCTTCCTCATCGCCGCGACAGGAACTGCGGGAGACGAGATCACGATCTCTGGAATCGGCCCGTACGAGTTCGAGCCCGATTCTGCGATCTTGAAACTAGCGCCTGAAATCGGGTTCGAAGTCCAACAGAATGGAAATTCTCTATCAGTCGGGAAGAGAGGGCTAGATGGATTCCAATTCGACGCGAGTAATAACCCAGATCTCGTTCCTCCCCTTGAAACGATTGCGTGTTTCGCGGACGGCTCATCAGAAATCCGAGGGGTAAAGAGGCTAGTCTACAAAGAGTCAAACCGTTTGCAAACCCTCCCGAATGAATTGGTAAAGATGGGCGCAAAGATTCACGTCGAAGATGATTTGATCAGGATTGATGGAAAAAGGGAATTGACCGGGGCTGCGTTCGATTCACAGGGTGACCATAGAGTTGCGATGGCGTGCGCAGTCGCTTCTCTCGGCGCCAGGGGAGAGTCAGTAATACACAACTCGGAAACAGTTTCAAAATCCTACCCGGAATTCTTCCAGGACCTCGCAAGGTTGGGGGTGCAACTCAGTGTGGAGTAATTCGATCGGCAAAGCATTCGTTGTTACCTGTTTCGGAGAAAGCCACGGCCCAGTGGTAGGTGTCACTGTAGACGGCTGTCCCGCCGGATTATCATTGACAGTCGACGATATTCAGCGAGCGCTGGACATGAGGATACCACAAGAGAAAGACGTTGTTTCTGCGCGACGGGAACCAGACATTGTAGAATTGTTCTCTGGGGTATTCCAAGATCGTGCAACGGGCGCCCCGGTGACTTTGCACATCCGAAACAAAGACGTGAAATCCTCTGATTATGACTCGCTGAAGGACGTGGTTCGGCCCGGACACGCGGACTATCCCGCTAAAGTGAAGTATGGTGGCTTCAGCGACTACCGCGGAGGCGGAAGACTCTCAGGAAGAATGACCGCAGCGTTCGTAGCTGCGGGAGCAATTGCTCAGAAACTTCTCTCCACTTTTGGAGTGGAAGTCCTCGCGTATACCCATGCTATCGACGGAGTTCGATTGGATAATCCTCCTAGCATTGAAGCTGTCAAGAAGGTCACGTACGAGAATTCGATGAGGTGCCCAGACCCAGTTCTGGCCGAGAAAATGCATCAGGCGGTGATTAGCGCGAAGACTGATGGGGACAGTGTCGGGGGAGTCGTTGAGTGTACGACGCTGAACCTACCCGTGGGCGTCGGTGAGCCACTCTTCGATGCAATCGACTCCGAACTCGCCAAGATACTCTTCGGGATCCCTGCGGTCAAGGGAGTCGAGTTTGGAGCTGGGTTTCAAGCAACCCGGCTTAAAGGATCGGAAAACAACGACCAGTATGTGATCAAAGAGGGAAAGGTCGTCACGCTGACTAACAATTCCGGAGGAGTGTTGGGGGGAATGTCGACGGGAATGCCTCTGCTCCTCAGAGTTGCCTTCAAACCGCCATCCTCGATCGCGAAGGAGCAAAGGACCGTGAACGTATCCCAAATGGAAGAGGCTAAGCTCGGAGTTAAAGGGCGACACGATCCGTGCGTAGTCCCCAAAGCCGTCCCCGTAGTCCAGGGAATGGTCGCCATAGGAGTGGCGGATTTGATGATCCGTGGCGGAATGATTCCTCGGGTCTTGAAGAGCTAACTGTCAATGGACGACGTCGCAAGAATTCGAAACAGGATAGACGAGCTTGACCAAGAGATAGTTCGGCTTCTCAAGAACAGGCACGAGAATGCAAAGATCCTCGGCAGAATTAAGAGCCAGCGAGGCCTTGACTATCGCGACCCTGAGCGAGAAAAAATCATTCTCAGCAAGATAGAACGCGCCGCCACATCACTGGACCTTGATCCGAAGCTCATCCGGCCAATATTCGAACAGATCTTTGCACTCAGCGTCGAGGCCCAACAAGACCACCCGGAAAAATCCGCGAAGAGACTTGACCAGGCAAGAATCCTAATCGTGGGTGGAACAGGTGGAATGGGACGCTTCTTCGCAAGGTTCGCCAGCCTTCAAGGAGCGAAGGTCAAGATAGCAGGCCGAGAGATCAACAAGACTCGAACAGCGGCGAAAGAGATCGAGGTCGAACCTGGAACAATCCTGGACGCAGCCTCATCCGACATCGTAATCCTCTCCGTACCGACAGCGGAAACCCTCAGAGTCGCCACCGAGACAGCGTCGCTTATGACATCCGGCAGCCTCCTCACTGACCTCTCCTCGGTCAAGACGGGAATATCGGATAGAGTTGCAGAAAAGATCCCGAAGGGCATCGAGTACATCAGTCTGCATCCACTCTTTGGACCCGACACAGATCATCTTCATGGTCAAACAATCATCGGCATCTCCTACCGACCCGGCCAGAAGTGGTCCAAGCTGGCCCGCGCACTCCAAGGTAGCGGATCGAAAATCGTTACAATGTCGGCGGACCAACATGACCGGGCTATGGCCTACGTCCAGGGTCTCCATCATTTTGCACTGATCACCCTTGGAATAGGCCTCGATGGGATGGGTGGAGAACCCAGAACCCAGTCCCTCAGGGAGACTGAAACCAGGATTGCCAGTCTCCTTGCCAATTGGGACACGATTGTTGGAATCCAACTGCTGAATCCGTTTGTCCCCCATGTCAGACAGAAATTTCTTGAACTTGCAGGCAATCTCGCTCAAATCCGACCTACCCGGGTGGGCGGCGTGAAGAAGAGACTTGCATCGAATGTACAGAAGTGGACACGCAAGCTATAAAAGCGACATACGGGAAGGGAAGTGAAGGCGACTTCCATGGGGTATAGTCTTTGGACAGCAACTGACGACGCACCCCACCAAGCTGAACTATCTTCCGCTAGAAACTAGAAAGGAACCGATCGACGTTTTCGCAACAATCAGAAACAAGTTCGAGACATGCTTCATTCTCGAGTCAGTTGAGGGACCGCGCCGCCTAACCAGATACACGTTCATAGGATTCGATCCGCAAAAGATCATTCGAACTTCCAAGAAACAGGCTGAGATCTTAGATCGACAGCGATCAGAAAGACGGATCGAGAAGTGCCTGGATCCTCTAACTCTTCTCGCCGGTCTCAATAGCCCAGTCAAGGAACGAAACCCCGGGGAAAGATACGCAGGTGGTCTGGTCGGGTACGCGTCCTACGACCTCGTACGTTCCTTTGAGAGAATCCCCAGATTAGGAAACAAAGGCAACGGGTTCCCTGATGTAGAATTCGGACTCTTCGAAGATGGGATCGTCTTCGATCATCTCAGTGACAAGACACACTACTTCTACCGAGAGGAAAATAGGATAGAAAAAGCGAGGGACCTCCTGCGAGATTCACCTGGCAGCGATCAAGTTAGTTTTGGCAGGCCAAAGGCAAACGTTAGCCAAGAGGATTTTTGCGAGCGAGTCGAAGAGGCCAAGGACTACATTGAATCTGGAGACATCTTCCAGGTAGTTCTATCGAAGAGGTACAAGATTCCATTCAAGGGCTCGCTCCTCCAGTTCTACCGGGCGCTGAGGAGGATCAATCCGTCTCCCTACATGTACTACCTCAAGTTCGGCGACAGGGAAATAGTCGGATCCAGCCCGGAGATGCTGGCCCGAAAGATCGGTCGCAACGCCGAGAGCTTCCCCATCGCTGGAACGCGGCCATTCACTGGAGATTCTGCCCGAAATAAGGCACTGGCAGCCGAACTGCTTCAGGACGAAAAAGAACGAGCGGAACACGTGATGCTCGTAGACCTAGCACGGAACGACCTGGGTAGAGTTTGCGACTATGGAACCGTTAGGGTTCCCGAGTTCATGAGGGTTCAGGGATACAGCCACGTCCAACACATTGTTTCCAGAGTCACGGGACAGCTAAGAAAGAACGTGACCAGCCTCGAGATGTTCAAGGCTGTTTTTCCTGCCGGAACTGTTTCAGGAGCCCCCAAGGTTCGCGCGATGGAGATCATCGAGGAACTAGAGACTACAGCGAGGGGTCCCTATGCAGGAGCGCTAGGCTATTTCTCGGCGAATGGAAGCGCCGATTTTGCGATAACAATCAGGACGCTTTGCGCCCAAGACGGCTTTTGCTATCTCCAAGCCGGAGCGGGAATAGTTGCCGATTCGGTCCCTGACCGGGAATGGATCGAGTCGGAGAGAAAGACGGCCGCATTGTTCACGGCTATGGAGCAGGCCCAGGAGGAGGGCCGGTGAAAGTTCTGATTCTCGACAATTACGACAGCTTCGTCTACAACTTGGCCCAGTATGTGGGTGAGATCGCCGACAAGGTTGTCGTGAAACGGAATGATGAGATAGATGTCGCAGGGGTGAGGGAGCTCTCACCTGACAGGATCGTAATCTCTCCGGGCCCAGGCAACCCAAGCAATGCCCGGTATTTCGGAAGGTGCACGGACATCCTCCGAGAAGTGAGCAACGAAACCCCGACACTGGGCGTATGCCTGGGACATCAAGGGATTGTTCACGCATTCGGTGGCAGAATAGTTCGAGCGAGGAGACTCCGTCATGGCAAAACCAGCCCGATCAGACACGATGGAAAAGGGGTTCTCCGTGGAGTAAAGAGTCCTTTCGAGGCTACGAGATACCATTCGCTTGTCGCGGAAAGAAAGAGCCTGCCGAAGAGCCTCGAAGTGACCGCACAGTCTGTCGATGACAATGAGATAATGGGGGTTCGACATCGAGAATTTCCGATTGAAGGTGTCCAATTCCATCCCGAGTCTATCCTTACGATGCCGGGGCATCGGATCATCGAGAACTTCCTGGAGGACTAAAAAGCA
>VBAY01000171.1 GCA_005883085.1 Candidatus Bathyarchaeota archaeon | reverse complement strand
CGAGAACGGCAAATACATTTTCCCCGGAACTGGTTTTCCCGACGAGATCGGAGAGAACGAGGCGAAGGGCCTCAAGCTAAACGTCCCACTACTCCCTGGCACAGGGGACGAGGCCTACCTGAAGGCGTTTCACAAACTTGTTCCAGATATTGTAAGAAGATTCCAACCCGAGATGATTCTCGTCCAGTGTGGTGCAGATGGCCACGCGGATGATCGTCTCGCCCATCTTCGATTGACTACAAACATGTACAGAGAGGTTGTTTCCGAGATGCACTCCCTCGCGCATGAGCTTTGCGAAGGCCGCCTTTTGCTGTTCGGCGGAGGAGGATACACTCTTGCCAACGTCCCGAGGGTCTGGACCACTGCCTTCGCGGCTCTCTCAGGGAAAAAACTGGACGATCAGATTCCCGAACAATGGTCAAAAGCGTTTCGCGAGCTCACAGGTGAGGATCCTCCGAACGCGCTTCACGATAGGCCTACGACAGACGATTCAAAAACGATCGGCGAAGTGGATAGTGTGTTGGATGAGCTGACGTCCTACCTCACCAATTGACTGCATGAGAGTGCAACGTTTATCTTTCAACACATTGAGCCTTCGCGAAGAGCCATAGTTGGGTAGCAAAGGAACCACGTCACTGGGAAAAGCTGGCGGAAAGGGGACTCACATTAGATGCCGAAGATGTGGCCGACACGCCTACCATGTGCGGAAGAAACGTTGCGCAGCCTGCGGCTTCGGAGAGATTGCAAAGCTTCGACGATACTCTTGGCAAAACAAGAAGATCAATCGGACAAGAATAGTCTAGCAACGGCGGTTTTCCCTAGCATATCTTCGGGCTTACTTGAGGATTGAGCTTGGCCTATGGTCAAGGTTGGATGTCCGCGTTGCAACCGCCCAATGCATTGGAATGGCAGATTGAAAATATTCATCTGCGATACGGATGGATTCATTTTAGGTCCTAACGACCCTTATGTAAAACGTTTGGAATACGAGAGCAACCCAAGTTCTCAAGCACCATCCGGTCATTAGGGAGCGAACTTGACCATTGTGTAAGAGTGGGCTCGGCAGGCTGTTTCTCTGTTCAGGTATGAATCATCTGAACGAATATGTCGGCAGAAGTTAACAGGCTTTACATGATACGCCCGAGCCACCCAATTAGGTCTGACTTCTGTGGCTCGTGGCCAGTAGCTTACCCTCAACGTCCAGCTCTGGGTGCGGGGTCAATCCCCTTGACCGAGCTAGACGAATAGGCATTGGTCCACTACGGATTTACAGTCACCGCTTGAGCTGGCGTTCACGCCTCCTCGAATTGCCCAGCTCACGAATCGCAAGTGAGTCGCGACTACTCGGCACCCTTTCCGAGGCTATGTTGATTTCACAGAACCAATCGATTTGATAAATCGGTTTTATCTGGGCATCTATTTCTATTGGTTCTCAGCGCCGCGTGACTTCATGAGACCTGAGAAGAGCTTTCCAAGAAAGCGAGTATTCCATGATCTACCCACAAGGGAAATTATGGCTCCGGCCCAGACTGTCCAATAGCCTACTCCGAATGAAGAGATGGAAGGCGTAGCGTTAGATCCGAGACCGAACTCCCCTGGGAGCGATGCAACGTATGCAATCGTTCCCACAATAGTAACTGCTCCACCATAACGCGAGAGTACAGAAAAGCATGCTCCAAACAGGATGAGAAATGGGATTATCAAGACTAATCCAAATCCAAAATTCCAAACTTCAAAGACAGAGCGGGATATCCCATCCAGGATGCGCCATGGGAGCGCCGTGGATGTTATGGTCACTATGCCGCCAATGATGTTGAAGAGCTGTCTGATGGTAGCCAAGTCTTTCTCTAAAAAAGTCAACGACTGTTCATGGATTTAAGGATACGAAAAAAGGGAAAGTCGGACTCTTCGTTGTGTGACTATGTACCGCAGTAGCGGAGGTACGTTTGGCTGAAGTCGGAGCTAGAGTCGATTCCGCCAAGAGCGATGTTGTCGGGAGGGCTGCAGCCATTTCTCATCAGATAGTAAGTGTCCCAGCCTTGATTGTACATTGGGCTACAATAGGTGCTCGGATAGTTGGAGTTGGTTGACTGGGCGTCTATTTGGCAGCTAGTGATCCATTCGGGACCACCGTCGTAGAAACTGGGTAGCCGAGCATAGTAGTTCCATGGATAATCCCACCAGGGCCTTTCGTTGATGAACTCCGAGTAGTGCGGGTTACTAACAGAAGGATAGTAGTTGTTGCTGGTTCCGCAAGATTGGCCATTATAGGTGCTGTAAACGTTGACAGTATAGTATGGGACGTCGTTAGGGTTTCCAGTAGTCACGTACTTGCTGTAGACGTCCACGATGTTGCCTCCTCCGGCCTGCCAGTAATAGCAGTACACAGAGTTTGCGCCAAACTCATAGAAGGCCTGATAGTATGTCTGACAGCCGGTGACACAGTAAACGCCTGAATCTGTTCCTCCTTGTACTATGTTATTGTCGGTGCAGCCTGGTACGTTGCATAGGCCGACCCAGGTGGCTACGTCGCATTTGTGATTGAAGCAGGCCCATGCGCCCGGCTCTTGGACGTATGGCATGTTCCAATTTGCAGAAGCCTCGTAGATAGGCGATTGCCAGTCGATGTTGCAGTAGGTAGGGGCAGTGTGGCAGTCAACGAATTCGTATCCTGAATAGTTGTGCGAGTCGCTTTCGGTTCCGCTGTAGCGGGGTACTTCTTGGGTTGTCACCGTGAGTACGTTCGAAAGGGCTGGGTCCTCGGTCACGACTATGTTGACTCCGACTAAACCCGGAGCTACAAGGGAGTAAACGACATTGACATTCTGTGGGACAACC
>VBAY01000182.1 GCA_005883085.1 Candidatus Bathyarchaeota archaeon | reverse complement strand
CAAGTCGGGGACATCTCTAGTTCTTGATGATAACACGCTGTTCAAATCACCCGCTCCCAACTATTACCTGTCCGGCGTCGCAGTGAATGATATCGCCGGAACAGGTCACAACGATACGATTTTCATCGCCAACATGGGTCCCTCGACCGGAAACCCGACCATTGCCTCTCAGATCGGCATTTTCCGCTGGACCGGCTCGTCCCTCATCAAAGAAAAGACGTACAACTTCACAGGGCCTGGAACCGCCCTTGAGACTCGCAGCATCGCCATATGGAGCCACAACGGCGTTCACCAGATAGTAACCCTAGGCTACTATCGAATGCCGGGTCCCAATGACTGGGCACAGCTCGGAATCTGGTCTTTCGACGGGGTCAACCTAAACAAGGTTTTGCTCTACAACTGGACCACTCCCGGTCCCACAGGATCCGGGTCCCAGGGATTCACCGTTGCCACAGGCGACGTCTCCAACAACAACGGCACACCAGACATCGTAACCGTAGGCTACACGAATAATTCTACGGTCACACAGAGTGAATTGCGAGTCTGGGGCTGGACCGGCAGCGGAACCCTCGCGCCCAAAGGAACACGTGACTGGCTCACCTCCGGAGTGGGAACTGTTGCCACAACCGTCGCGATCAAAGACCTGACCGGAAACGGTCAGACAAACATCATCGTCGGAGGCCAGGACCTGACATTCCCAATATGGAGAGCTGAACTCACTGTATGGTCTGACTGGTCTGGAACTCTAACCCAGCAAGCGGGAACTACATGGATCACGTCCCCTCAGACAAGCATAGATCTTATTCACGTAGCAGCTGGCGACGTCGATGCAAGCGGAGCAACGGAGATCGTGACCGCGGGACAGGCAAACATGCCTATCGGATCAACAGACATCTACTACGGCACAATTAGGATCTGGTCCTTCACCGGTTCAACCCTTACTCTCCAGAAATCCTACCTATCCCCCACAATCAACTCGCCCATATCCACAATAACAATAGGCGACCTTGGCAAAGTCGGAAAACAGGACATCATCGACGGTGGTCAAATATCCGGCAAGGGATACCTAGAAGTACGCGATGTTGCCTTCGCGAATAGCGCAGTCAGCCTAACCCTAACCCCGCCCTCGCCCGTATCAGGCCAATCCATCAGCATCATGGGCACCCTAACAAACGCTACTGATCAGACCACCATCTCTTCAGCACAGGTTCTCCTGGAATATTCTACAGGGCCCTCGAGCAACTACCAGATACTCGCAACCGTCGTGACAGATTCTCAAGGCCGATTCGCATCCAGCTGGACCCCCTCTGGACCAGGCTCGTACACCATCAGAGCAACATGGAACGGCGATGAGACCCACATGGGAACTTCCAATACCGCGTCCTCAACGGTCGGAAAGGCACCCAGCGTAATCCTTCTCTCCTCATCCAGTTTCAACGCAAAACCGGGCGACACCATTTCTGTAAACGGCTATCTCTATCCAGCAACACAGGCGAACATTTCGATAACCTACACAAACCCTTCAGGAACTAGCGTCACTCACACAGTCAAAACAGATAACACCGGATACTTCACCGACACCAGCACGGTTGATTCGGCGGGAGCCTGGAAGATTTCCGCCACATGGTCCGGAAACTCGATGGACTCCGGAGCATCCTCCAACAACTTGAGCGTACAAACTCAGCCAGACCCAATACAGTATTCACTCGCAACATACGGCCTCGCGATAGCCACAGCAGCATTAGCCGTCGGAATCGGCGCGCTCGCCATGACCCGAAAACACAAGGGACCGAGCGTCCCAGCACCTGTCCAAGCCAAGTAGGTCACGAATACTTCTTCCAGACCGATTCGGGAACAAAGCTCCATTCGGGAGGGATAACCCTCTTCAAGGACATGCACGACATGTCTACTAATGAAGGTAATACTCGAGGAAGCCATCCGTGAAAAGGCAATAAGAGTAGACCTCGCCTGGACCCTTTTCTTTGAGAAGCCAACGATCCCCGAAGGACACGGCGGAAGACTAATACCGTTTACCAACTGGCTCTGGGACGAGCTGGGCAAGAAAGCAGGAAACCTGAACCGGAACTCCAGCAACGAGCTCACTCTGACGGTACCCTCTCTAAGCGAGCAGGGAATGGATTTCCTGTTACGCCTAGCATCTTTCTGGTCAAACGAAATTTACCTGAAAAAGGACGGAATGCTTTCAGAGAACCTCTGGAGGAAACCGGTCATAAACGTCTTTGATGATAGTAAGCTAGACGGATCTGAACGCTCGCTAACAAGGAAACGAGAAGGATACTATACACGGTTCCTAATGCCGCTGCTCGGGCCAGGCCGGACTGCCTTCAGGGTCGAAGTGATCGAAAATGGCGAATCGTCCGCTCGATTACACAGCCACAGCGAAGTCGACGAATACTATCTGATTCTCGAAGGGTCGGGAACCCTCAGATTCAACGACAAAGAAATCGCCGTCCATCGGGGGGACCTGATCGGAAAGCCAACGGGCCCTGATGATGCTTCCCAACTAATCGCGGATCAGGGCGAAACCCTGCGGATACTCGATATGGAGGTGTGGCACGACCGTCCCGACAACTCGAAGGATCTAATCCACAATCCGGATTTCAACGAGATCTTCATGAGAGGACGGGGCTGGGGCGCTCTAGTCCCAGCAGACGCCCTCCTCAACCCCAGCGACTTTGGACAATACTACAATGAAAGCTACAAGCGAACCAAGGATGGCGGGTGGGTTCCCTCAAAGGCACG
>VBAY01000067.1 GCA_005883085.1 Candidatus Bathyarchaeota archaeon | reverse complement strand
GGGACACTTCAAGCGTTTAGTGTGGTACTGGACAAACCGGATGAAACTTTCAATGTCGTTATCTTCTTCAAAGTCAACGGTCAATATGTAACGCGTAGCGGTCTCTCCTCTTTTACTATCCGTCTCGCCGGATAAGCAACGTTCCCTGTTGAAGGTTAAGCGAATCGAAACCCGTGGACGGTCTCCACAGTACTATCGAGCTACCCTAGTGTTGACAGTACGCACCGATCCCTCGACTAACATTTTTTGGAATTCGAGAATACGAATTTCCAAAGGACAACTTTTGCTTTGTCCAGGGGAACACGGCGAAGCTGATCTTACTCAAACTAGGGCGACGTCTTTCTCGTCTGCCTCTTCATCAATAGCAATCCAATGATCAGAATCGCTCCGACAGCGATGGCAATGCTAGCGGGGTATAGTATCCAATCCGGGATATTGGACAGAAGTGAGGATGCGGCTCTCGTGCTGGAAAGGCTGACTTGGAAGCTAGAAGATCCCTTGAAACCCAGCAGTTCGCTTGAGGACGAGTAAGCGAAGACTAGCGCGTTCCCGTCGTCGGAAACCTTAGTCGGCGCGAGATTGAGTTCCTTGGGAATGTAAACGGTTGCCTCGACATGGTTTGCGTTGAAGCTAAGAGTATTGCTAGCGCTACTCCAGAGAACCGAAGAAAGAGTGGTATTGGCCAAGATCTGGAACCCGGCTGGAACCGCGTAGGCATGATACGGCATGTTCGCTGTGTATACTCGATTGTAAGTGCCCTGAATCGTGAACCGAGAACCGGAATCAAACCATCCGTCTCCAGTTTGGCTGCCGGAAAGGGTAGCACCTTGGACAGAGATATAGTACTGGGTAACGAACCCCTCGCTCAGTACGTGGCCTGTACTCATTGTGATAGTAGGTATGTCGGTTGGACTGGTGGACATTCGATCCACCGACGCAGCTATGTTGTCGATTGAGTAAGACACCAGGCTCTGTCTGGTGTTGCCTATGGCATCCCAGTTCCTGTTCAAGACGATGTCGACGGATGTTCCATCATAGTACCAAGAGTCTCCCGTTGGAGAGGGAGTCATTGAGTCTATCGAGTCTGTCTGAAAAGTGTTGGCGAGATAATACTGGAGTCTGGAAAAGAACTGAACCGTATGTGGGCCATCCATTATGAAACTAGCGCCCACCTTGTTGAAAGCCAGATCGGAGAGGGTTCTCGGAAACCCTCCGTCTTCACTATACGAAGTCAACCGAATCCTACTGGTTGATGATATCTCATACACCCCCGGAGTGGTTACGGATCCATCTGACCCCGCATCGTACCATCCTTGTCCAGCGCTTCCCGGTAGCGCCCCAATTACTGATAGGAAGTACTGATGGGTATAAGTTGGAGATAGAATCATCGGACTATTAACAAGGCCGGTGTTCGCTATTGCAGCATACCATCTCTCTTGCGCCCAGCTTTCCAGTATGTTCGTAAGGCTGTAGGCCGAGCCCGCATCCAGCCAGATAGTAGAGGGCTGGAGGGAGAGATTGTTCGGGACGCTCAAGCCGTATACATTCCCGGTCAAAGATGGCGTTGTCGGACTATTTCCGCCCGTGAATTGATAAGACGCGGTAACACCATATTGGTGATAGTAGTTTACGGATATGCCACTTCCGGGGGAGGAGACTATCCCATTTGGCGCGATGGTTGACCACCTTTCGTACGGTGTGGAGCCAGGCAGTTGGTTTTGATAATAATAGGCGGCGGCGTTGTCAGCCCAGACAGTGGTCCCCGCTAGAGCTGTCTTGGGCAAGCCAGTATCGTAGTAGGTGACAGATGGAGGAGAATAAGATCCCCCACCGCGTACCGTGAACTGAAATGTTGTCAGATATTGCGGATAGTATACGATCGGATTAGGTACCTGAAAATCAGTGGAAATTGTCCACGCACTCACTCTAGTTACCCATCGGGTGTCAACTCCCATGTTTGTCGGCGATGTAACTGAGACTGTTGTTCCGCGCTGGACCCATATTGTCTGACTGGTTTGGGTCAACTGGATTGTTAGCCGCTGCGGGAATCCAAGAGTGTCAGGTAGTATTGTCCCTGTGGCAAAGTCTAAGGAAGCGGTGCCTGCCCCTGTCGAAACAGATACCTGTTGTGCTAAGAGGTCGAAGTAGTAGTACGTGGTGACCGTTCCATCGCCTGACCCAAACGAGACGTTGGTGCAATTCTGATCGAAACACCACTTCTCGGTCTGACTGGCAGTCACGGTCTTGCTTGTGATGTCAATCGGAGTGTTCTGGTCAATGGCTATGGTAACCGTCCCGTTCGTGTAGGCGGTAGTTGTCCACCAACTGGAGCCTTGGCTTGCAAAGGTGATGTTGAAAGTGTAGGTCGATGGGAAGGGATTACCTCCCGGCGATGGCGTAATCGTGACCGAGTGAGATGGACCGTAGCTGAGCACACAGCCATTGTAGTTGCTCCACTCAAGCTGTACGAGATACTTGTGACCGTTGAGCACGAGGTTGCTTCCGTCCGGATTTACGCTGCCGAAGTTCCAAGAGCACTTGTCGCCTATTTCGGCGCCGAAACTATCAGTCCAAGCGTTTAGCAGGGGATCGCTCACGGCCTCGAACAGCTCATGCGAGAGGATGTTGATCTCGGGATCTGCGTAGTAATCATGGTTTGGAGGCGACTGTCCTCGGGGAGTGCAGTGGCCCGTGACGCCATTGAAGTCGGGCATATTGGAGTAGATTATCGACTGGGAACCTTGGGTGAAGAATGAGTGGTAGGCACAGTACACGGTGAAGGTACATTCTCTGTTGCTGGTGTCGTAGCAGCTTTCAATCCCGTATCCCGTGAATACGTGGAAAATCTTGTTCGGCCCGGGGACCCAGTTGTTGGCTTTCATGGCATTGGTTACCTCCGCCTGAATGTCTGAGTCGTGGAGCGGATGTGCTTCGGTGCCTGCAACAGGGTATGGTGTTGTATCGAGGTAGGAGCCTCCTAGTACTGATCTGTCAAGAGGTGTTCCGTTGATGTTGTCGGGATATTGGTTTAGAATATTGTAGTAGGATGTGCCGCTTGTGTCGTTGAGAAAACCGTTGATCAGAGACATGTAGGCCGAGTCGGTACCTGATGATTGCTCGAAGTTATTGCCGCCGGGAAGCCAGAAGATTGCGTAGCTGATGGATATGTGCATTGTTGGTCCGCCATGGTAGAACACGCCGTTCGATGAGGCAGATGCGAGGGTTCCGGTGGTGGTCTTTTCCTCTTGGAGGAAGTAGTGTGGCTGGCTTGGACCAAGTGTTGTAGATGATCGGCTCGTGGCGGTCATCGAGTCTGGAGCGTTAGACTGGATATTCTCAGGGACACGTGGTGAAGTGGGATTATACGGACCCTTGTTTTGAGGGCTGGACGCGTAGACGGAGGTGACGATTCCGGTACTGACTATTCCTAAGATCAGAAGGAGAGTAGCAGCTGCAATGTTCATTCTATTTGAGTGCATGGGAAGGCTACTTTTTTCTTCTCAAAGCTGCGGTGACGCCTGCAACCGTGATCGCGACAATTACTCCTCCAAGGAGGGTGTAGAACTGTGGAAGCTGGAGTCCAAACATTGTTGGGGATGTCGGGACTTGTGCGGGGGCCGATGCCACGTGGAATGTGACGTGGGTCTGGTGGAATGTGGAACTCCCGATAGCGGTCACGGTTAGCGTGTAGTCTCCTGGGGTATTGCCGGTACAGGAAAGGATCGATGTACCTGGGGACTGTATGGTTGTATGGTCGAAACTGCAGGCTATGCCACTCGGGGGGGAAACCGCGAGTGTCACAGTTTCAGCAAACCCGTTGACGGTTGCGACGGTGATGGACGAGGAGCCTGAACCACCTGCGGTGATCGTTGAGGGAGAGACTGCACTGGCACTGACAGTGAAGTCCGCGATCTGGACTATCCCTGAGCTTGAGTGAGTTCCGGTTCCCGGCAGACTGCTGCCCTTGATCGTAACTAGGAAGGTTCCGGTCGTGTTAGCGTTAAATGTGCAGTAGATTGAAGAGGAGGAGTTCGCTGTAAGTGTCACGGCTGGACAGGTGATAGTTAAGCCGTTTTCGGGACTAGCCTCAGCAGTGAGCACGATGGTGCCGGCGAAGTTGAGCGTGCTCGTAAGGTTCAGGAGGATCATTGAGTTGGGACTTCCGAGATTGAAGTTAACGGGGCTTCCCACATGGATGGTGAAGTCCCCGATGTGGACCACTGTGCTCGCTGAGTGGGAGGAATCCCCGATCGAGCCTGTGCCTGTTATCGTTACCAAGTAGGTTCCAGGGCTGGTCGAAGTGACGCTGCAGGAAATAGTGACAGTAGAGTTCGCCGTTATACTGGGAGCAATGGGACAGGTTATGGTTAGGGTCTCCGAATATCCAATGTGGGGAGTTGTATCAGACAAGGAAATGGCACCTGCGAAATTGTTGAGGCTTGTCAGGGAGATTGATATGGAGCCAATGCTTCCAAAGTTGATGTTCATCGGAGCGATGCTAATGGCGAAGTCGCCGACATGGACTGTCGACTGAGCGTCGTGGGATGCAGTGCCTGGAGTTCCCTTCCCAGTTACTGTTATCCGATACGTGTCGAAGCTGGTTGAGCTTAGTGTGCACGATGCAATCGAGGTGGCGTTGGCTGTCAGCGGAATTGCAGCAGCGGGGCAAACTACGTTCAAGCCAATCGACGGACCAACCACCGCGCTTAGGCTGATTGAGCCTGCGAAGTTGTATTTGCTTGTGATGGAGATTGTGATGGATGCTCCCGACGCTCCAGAGTTGAAGCTGCCTGAGCTTGCCGCGATGGTGAAATCGCCTACGTGGACGACCGCAAAGGTAGATTGCGTGAAAGATCCCGGAGAGCCAGCGGCCACAATCGTTACCGAGTATGTTCCAGCAGTTGTGGAGCTGAGGGTGCATGATGATGAGACGTTTGCTTGGGCCGAAAGAGCGACGGCAACCGCGGGACATGTTACGGTCAGACCTGGGGAGGAGGAAAATCCGGTCAGGGCGACCTCGCCGGAGAAGTTGTCAAGGCTCGAAATGATAATCGGAATCTCACGCTGAGCGCCAGAGTTGAGGTCGATTGGAGTGCCTGCGGATACTTTGAAGGCTCCCACGCTGCTCGTAAAGTTCGCAGTATGCGTGACTCCTCCACCCGTGGCCGTGATCCCGACGTGATAGGTTCCAGGGGTTGTGGAAGTAGGATAGCAAGTTCCCGTGACCGGCGCGGTTCCGGTTACCGTGAGACTGGTCGGGCAACGCGGAGTAAGACCGGTGCCGGGGGAAGTGGACGTGGTGAGAGCTACGATTCCGGTGAACCCGTGCAATGGCGTGATGGTGATGGTGGAGCTGCCTGCAGCGCCCGAGTTGAAATCGGCAGGGGATGTGGCGGAAATTTGGAAGTCAGGGGCTAGAGTGACTTCTACTTGGACATAGGCGTAGTGGGTCAGCCTTCCACTTGTTCCGAGTACTTGGACGGTGTAGGAGCCAGGCGTGGCAGTTGGGGATGCCGTGATCGTAAGATTGGCTTTGGCTGACGTGGTGGCCGGTGAGAGTGTGACGCTAGGAGGGCTGATGGAGGAGGTGAGTCCGCCGGGGTAGGGGCTGTAGACGGTTGTGGATAGGGCGATTGTTCCGTTGAAGTTGTCGAGGCGGCTCAGAGTGATCGTGGACGTGGCTGAGCTTCCTTGTTGAAGGGTAAGGAGGAAGGGGGAAGTTGACATGTCGAAATCTGGGCCTAGTACCTGTACGGAGATGTAGACATAGCGGATCAGGTTGCCTCCCGTCGCTGCTATCTGGATGGTGTAGTATCCTGGAACAGCGGAGGACGTGAAGATGGTCAGCTGAGAGGTCGCGGTTGCGTTTGCGGACAGTGTGAGGTTGGCCGGGTTGAGGACGACCGAGGGACCGTTGAAGTTGTAGACGTACGCATTTAGTGCGACGTTTCCGTGGAAACCTAGGACGCTTGTGAGAGTGATTGTGGAGGTTGCGTTCGTTCCCTGTTGGAGTGTGAAGCTGGAGGGATTAGTAGTTATACTAAAGTCCGGGCCTACCACGTTGACCGTGACGAATGCCGTGCGTGTAAGGTTGCCGCTGTTTCCGTTTACGTAAGCGTAGTAGAAGCCCGGTTGTGTGTTAGGGGGCGCCGATATCGTCAAGGTGGCTGTAGCGGAGGTGGTCGAGTTTAGAAAGACCGAAGTCTTGTCGAGAGTGGATGTCACGCCGTAAGAGAATGTATTGAGAAAGACGTCCCCGTGGAAGCCTAGGATGCTGGTTAGTGTAACAGTGGATTGGGCTGTGGTGCCCTGCCTGAGGGTCAGTGTTGAGGGGCTGGCGGACATCTGGAAATCAGGACCAGTCACGTTGACAGGAAGGTAGAGAGAGTGCGAGAGTACACCGCTTGTACCGGTCACCCCGACATAATAGTACGGGCCTGGGGAAGCACTAGACGGCACACGGACTGTTAGTGTAGAATTGGCTGATGTCACGGTCGGAGAGAGGGTTACGGTTGTGGGTTGAAGAGTCGCATTCAGAGGCCCCCCGATGAAAAGAGACAGGTTGATTGTCCCTGAGAAGCTACCTAGGCTGCGGACCGTGACTTCTGAGTTCTTCGTCGAGCCTACCGTGATCGTCAGATTTGCCGGATGAGCTGATATGTCAAAGTCTGGAGGTGAAACGGTTACTGCAAGAACGGTTGTGTGTGAAAGACTGCCACTGGTTCCATTTACCGAGAAAATGTAGAGTCCGAGTGGCGTGGAGTCGTTGGTGGAAAACGTCAGGGTGGAGGAGTTTGACTGGTCCGCTGGTAGCAACACGCTGGTTCGGCTCAAGGACAGAGTGGGTTTGGGCTGGGTCGAATTGAGCAGAGTCGGTGTTAGGTTGATGGTTCCCGCGAAGCTGTTGGTGCTGTTGAAAAGGAGAGTGTAGGTTGCGGACGCTCCGAGATGAACCTGTTGAGACGATTGCGGGATCGCGTCAAAGCCGAAATCGCTACTAGTGGAAGATGACCACACGTTCGTGTTGGTTACCTTGAAGTGGATCGAGTAGCTCTGGCCAGGAAACGAAACGTCTTCAAACGCTTCCAGCAGAAATCCTGTTTGTGCATCCCAGTTTAGAAGGAGTTGCGGCGCCGGGGGTCCACCTGACGTGCTGTTCAAACCAATGCCAGCAGCGTTTACCGACCTTAGCGCCCCAGCGTAGAGCTTCGTGGTAGTTTCCTGGATGTACGGAATGAATGAATATACGGAGTTCGCGTAGACTGGATATCCAGCGCTAAGTCCTCCCGCCAGAATCCAGATGCCGAGGTTTCCATTCCCATCCTGAACATTCACCGTGCCAATACTACTCGTGCTAGTCCCGTTCTTGTAGAAGAAGGTCATATTCGCGGAAACGGTTTTCGCGACTACGCTCGTTACAGTCAACTGTATCGATCTGGTCTGGATAAACTGGTCAATGTATGATGGAGGAGTCGAGTTGGACCTCCATGTCACATTGACCAATCCGAAAGTCACCGAGTCGCCCACGGTAACCCCGGGCGAATATGTCGGCTGAGCTCGGACTGGAGAGAAAAAGTGCGCGGCGGAAATAACAATGACAAGAACGAATATCGCATCGAGGAACGATTTTTTCAATAATCTGCTAAAGAACCGTTCCCTCCTCACATGAAGGGTAGTGAATTCAACTCAAGATATAACCATTTTACGAGAAGTCCTGCCTTAAGAAGTATAAATTGCTACGGAAACCCCAAGCTTTCCGCGAACAGCGAGATTTCCAAAAATCTCTCGGACAAATAAGAGGTTTGAGGAGGTCGGCTTCTCAACCCGTGACGAAATAGTTGCCTGTCGCTTCGATCGGTTTGCAGCTAGTCGGCGGACTCCTCGGACGATCACAACCGTCCAGCCTAGCTGAAAACAGGCAACCCATAGTCGAAGGCTACAAGTGACGCGTCGAGTATGTCTACGGTTCCGTGCCCGCACAGGTCAAGTGAGGGATTGTATCTCGCATCTCCGGTCGATGACCCGTACGCGAGAAAAACCTGGGACACGTCGAGTAAGTTGATCACTCCATCATGGTCAACGTCAGGGTCTCGAGAGACTGTGCAGCTGGCCGTGTCGGTGGAGACATTGACGCTACAAGCGGCGCCAAGCCAGGAACTACCCGCCCGCATTGAAAGCACGAACCTTGTTGTGGAACTTGACCCATAACCGACTGATACACTGAAGTTCTTAGAGAACGCCATCTGCCCCGTGGCACTGTTTGTCACAGTGGCCGATACGGTCCCGCTCATGGTCTTGAGGGCCGTGTTCTGTGTAAGGCTCCCGGAGATCGATACGGATAGACCATCAAAAGTTGTGGTCTGCTGAATCCGGGGGTCGAGATCGGCGGCTTGCACCCAGTCGAAACTATTGTCAGTTTCCCACGCGCCTTGGGTCGCAATACCTGTCAGGTTGGTGTTGCCCGGGGTAGTGTCTGTCTCATTATACGAGCCTACCTGCATCCCGTCAAAAAACAAGTAGAGCGTTCCCTGTACCATGTCGAGCCGTAGAACGTGCCAGACATTCAGCTCTGGCGTATAGCCAGGAAATGCAGCAACTCCAATGCCGTCTCTGCCAAATCCGAACTGAGGATAGTAGCCATCAGCGAGGAAATTGTAGGTGTGGCCGGTTGTGCGAACGGTGAGACCGATTGACCCAACCGAGTTTCCAATCCACTCTCCCCGGAGCGAAACGGTCCAGTCTGAAATATTAGCAGGAACATGGCTCCAGTCAACTGAGGCACCAGCATAGCCATCGTTGAGGAGCGTTAGGGTCCCGTTGCCGACGCTGAAGTATGAGGCAGGGGTCCCGCCACCGGTACTCCAGCCTGCCTCCTGAAGCTGGTCAATTGAGTTGTAGTCGAAATCATCACGGAAGGGAAGGGGAACTGTGGACTGGCGAGGTGGGGAAGACGCCGTCACGGAATCCCATAGCACCCCAATATCAGAACCTGACATGGGAGATATCAGGACCAATTCTGTCGCGGGATCAGATTCCGTGTAGGTTCCGACAATGTTGGAATCGAAGTATGCTGTCAGGATTCCACCGTTCATGACTAGATGATAGTTGTGCCAGACGCCGAAATCCGTGAAGCAGGGGTAGTAGCTGTCGTAGTAATCGCAGTACGGGCGCCAGCCTGGACTGTTGATCACTATCGCGCCGTCTCTGTAGACCACAAGCCCTTCGCCCTCGCCGGCAGCAAACTTGTAAACATGACTACTCGTCTGGGCGACCACCTCTACGCCAGTAGATGGGTACGGGTTGTCATACCACTGCCCACGAAACGTAGCGGTCCAGTTCGAAACCCCGGATGGAACATGGCTCCAGCACATTGCTGCGCCGTCCTCCAGTGTGAGTAATCCGTTGGAAACCTGGTAGGACTGGCTCGCTCCCTGTCCACACTGGGTCCACCCGTTGGAGTTCATGTCGTCAATTGAGTTGTAGTAGAAGTCGTCTCGGAACGGAAACTGATCCGGATCTGGAAGCGCTACATTGAGATTGACTGAGCGAGAAAGATTACCGTTGGTCCCGGTTACGGTTATCGAGTAGTACCCTGGGTTCGTAGAATCCTGGAATTGGACTGTCAGAGTGGACGTGGCTGACCCGCCTGCCGGCACGTCGACCGTTGATGGGTTAAGTGCTACAAGAGGACCCGTGGGCGGGTTATGCTCGGCAAGAGGCACGGAGGTTGGCACCACATCTTCAGTGAGGCTGACGCTCCCAGCGAAACCTGCTTGGCTCGTTATGTTGATCGTTGAACTGCCAGTTTGTCCGGCTAGAACAGTCATGGCTGAGGGGTTTGAGACTATTGCGAAAAACGGACCAGGGCGATCGGTGGCTTGCACCCAGTCGAAGCTATTGTTAGTGTTCCATGCGCCTGTGGTCGCGATGCCTGTCAGGTTGGTGTTGTTGGGGGTCGCGTCTTGTTCAGTGTAAGATCCAACTATTGACCCGTCGAAGTACAGATAGAGTGTTCCCTGATACATGTCCATCTGGAGAACGTGCCAGACGTTCAGCTGCGGCGTATAGCCAGGAAAAGTAGCAACCCCAATGCCGTCCCTGCCTACCCCGAACCTAGGATAGTAGCCATCAGCCAAGAAGGAATAGGTATGACCGACCGTGTAGACGATGAGCCCGATTGAACCAACCCAGTTTCCAACCCACTCTCCACGGAGTGAGACGCTCCAGTTCGTTACCCCTGCGGGAGCATGGTTCCATTCAACTGCTGCACCAACATAGCCATCGTTGAGGAGGGTCAAGATCCCGTTGCTGACGTTGAAGTACGACGGAGGGGCCCCGCCGCCGGTAGTCCATCCTGCAGCCTGAAGCTGGCCGATAGAGGAGTAGTTAAAGTCGTCACGGACGCTCCAGAGACCGGAAGTTTGGGCCCTGGCAAGGATCGTGTTCAGGCTAGGGAGTGCCGTTAGAGTTGAGAGTAGAATCAGGAATACCGCTACGATTATTTTTCTTAGAGATATCCCTCTGGAAGGTGAAGACGGTAACCTGGCGGAGAGCACTCTCATATGATTTTTCGGTAAGGTTTCACGAATAAATACTTTCCTCATAGGACGATACCCTAAGCTATCAGTTGGTATGAAATTATGCAAATTGGAGACCTTTCCTAGTCTAGAATCCTGTCAGGAGCCCTTGCGGTCCTTTGGCCTTGATTTCTGGACGAACATTTCAGCTCAAGCCAGAGAGAACGACGTCAGATTGACTTGATGGATA
>VBAY01000156.1 GCA_005883085.1 Candidatus Bathyarchaeota archaeon | reverse complement strand
CGAGTCCCAAAAAAAAGTAGAGGTTGGTTTCCTTCTCTAGACGGGACAAGGGCAGGTGCAACCGCACTTGCCTTGGCAGATGGAGCCGCAGGCCGTCGGGTCTCCACCTTGGGCTTCGCACTTATCGACGCAGTTAATGTAGCAATGACTTGAGCCACACGTATTGTCAGGGAAGAACATTGTATCCTCAGAGATTACGTATGCCTGAAGGATCGCTATTTAGCATTTTTGCAAAATCCTACGGCTTCTCTATTGATTGTGTGTGTATGATCGTGTGTCTTTCGCTCTCCTACGACTAGGGAACAAGGTCTAGAGTCCTAGGGATTCAGGAATCCATTGAACACTTTTCAGGATTCAGAGAATCGAAAGCCGGTTGGCGTGTTCTTTTCTCAAGAGTCTCCACAATCCCTCGCTCCTGCTTCTCGCAGCTTTCGAACAGTGTGAATCGATATTGATCAAAGGAGAATTCAAGCAGATGCGGAAGGCCAAGGCAGCCTTTCACGAGCCCAGCTGGATTGGATGCTGGAGAAGCTGTCATGAACCAGCTTCTAGACGCGACAAGCGACGTCTCTGTTGTTCGGGACACTAGGATAATCTTCGTTACCGTTGGAACTCCCGGCAAACCCGACGGTTCCATGGATCTCACGTTTCTGAAGAATTAGAGAACTTGGAAAAGGGAGTCTTGAGAGGACTGGTTGAGGTCGAAGTGAACCGACGAGCGTACCGATATTTTCTTCAGAGGGGTGCTCCTGGGAGCAGTGTCCAGTTCAAGTCTCTAGTAGAATTCGAGTGCGTCAAAGTAGAAGCTGATTATCCCAATGTCAATTATGTTAACTGAACCGAAGGCCCCGAAGTCGGCGCGCGGATCGTATAGAGGGTCGCCGATCATTGAGTCGAAGCGGAAGGCTGCAAAGGTAAAATCGACGATGTCGATTTGACCGTTGATATTAATGTCCAAATCCCGGGTCAGTGACAGTGAGACTGATCCAGTTTGAGGAACAACGACTTCCTCCGAAAGATTGTACGGCCTCACAGGTATGTGGAATAGAAACCGAACCTCACCCGAACCAAAGGAGCTGAATGTTATGGTCGGGATCGTGTAATTTCTGTAGGAGAGAATCGTGCTGGTCCCTTGATTGCTTGCGAACATAGTCGCCCATCCCGAGACGGATGTTGCAGTGACAGTCAGTCCGAGATTGGTCGCCACTGTGACTCCGGTGAAGTTTAGCACGTTGGGTGTGCAGCCAATTATCGGGGGACTAGCAGGGGGAGCGCCGGAGCCGCCGGCATATTGCACACCTCCCTCGAAGAGGGTAACAGGAAATGGTTGCACATTCGTAAGGGATCCATATGGTAAGGGTGCCGTCCATGGCGAACCACAAACCGCGGAGAGCTCCGATACCTGGGTAGACGTTACAACGCCATTACCGCCAGGTGGGAAGCTCAAGCTTCCTGAGTTGCAGCTGCCTGCGCTGGCAACGCATGAGGTGCTGGCTGCCGGGGCCTGCCAGTGGGCGCAACCCGGAGTCCCTATTGGCTGGTTGAAGCAAGCTACTATCGAGTTGGCATCGCTGCGATCTACTATACCATTCGCGTTCTGGTCTGCCCATTGCCACAGCTCGTACTTTGCACTATCATGAACGTAAGAGTGGGCGATATCAGTACCGCTGAAGCCGAACCCGAAGCGTTGCAACGTTATGGAGCCTCCGGAGGGGGGAGACTGTGTCCCGGTGGAGCTGCATCCTCCGCCCACGACCATTGTTGAGAGATCCCTACATTCGTATGGGCCTGAGCCTATGAGCACGTGGTTTGCGACTGGATCAAAGCTGGGAGCTAGGAATGCAGGGTTCACAGTGCAGGAGGCAGTCCCCTTTGTCGTGCAAGGGGTCGCCGTAGCACTAGCCCATACGTGCTGGGGCACTATGGGAACGCTCCCGACATTGCCTGGAGCAAAGATGCCGGTGTTGTTTAGGTTGACCAAGAGGTCGGATTTGTCGAGTATTGTCACGTCGATGACTCCGCTAAGGAGTTGAGCGTTTCTTCCCCCGGTCTGCAAGTAGCCCAGAATCGAGAACTTGACGTCGTTCGCCGTTACCGGGACACCATCATGCCAGTAGATGTTAGGACGGAGGTTCACGAGTATGTCCTGTTTGGTTCCTGTCGGATCTCGCGGTTGAGGACCTATCGCGGAATGAAAGCTAGCCAACCAACCGAACGATTGTGTTGGACTGTACGGGTTTGTTTGGAGAAGGGTGTCGAAGATTTCCTGCACGATTAACTGGTCGGCGGGCGTGGTAGTTAGGAAGGGATTCAGATTCCTCGCTGTCTGGGCAAATCCCAATCTTAAGGTCCCCGACACTGCAGGGGCTGAGTTCCAAGCGTTGAGAAAACTGAAGTAATCTGGAGGGCCAGTTCCAGCTCCGTTATTGACTCCTGTCCAGCCTGAAAGATACGCATACTGGTCTCTGGTTGCGAATGACGGTATTGTTGTCGCTTCCATCCCTAGGATGTCTTCAGATTGGTAGCCTGCACTGACCGCGGTCAGCTGGGTTGTACTCGGACAGTTGGCGAAGGCTGGGGCCATCTGGCCGGGAACTGGATCCCCCGGTGCACTGAGACATGGGGCGCTTTCCATCTGCGTACTTGCCGTATCGAATGCCGGGAGGCAATTGTACATGTAGTCGCTCGCGGAGCTGCTGGGAACTGGTCCTAGACAGGGAGGCGAGTCAGTCGGTGTCCCGGAGACGAATCTGCTGTTGTACGTGAGAAGGCTCCTGTCAAAAGGGTAGACGTCTCGGAAGCTAGCAGTGTAAATCCACCAGTTAGTGCTTACCCCGCTAGTCGGGGTCGTATAGCCCGGAAAAGAGGTGCTGACCCCTGGGGTAGTGGTGAGGTATGGACTACAATTGGAGAGGAAAGCGCCTGTGAAGAGAGCACAGATTTCACCGGCATATGCGTTACCCATGTTGTATCGCGCCGGATCATCAACTCGTGCGAAAAGACCAACGGGGTTGATTGAGACCGTGGGAGCGATACCCGTCAGCTGGGCACTTCGACCGGCCAGCGCACATGTGGATGAGCTGGGAGCGCCAGCGCCATAGCCCACAGTTCCGGTGGCAAGACCTGCGTCTATGAAGTGGGCCGCCGCGGCGCAGAAATCGGGACTGATCAAGTCCTGCATCCCCGGAAAATTACATGAAGAAGGCCCGCAGGTGCCAGTTGACGCGGC
>VBAY01000155.1 GCA_005883085.1 Candidatus Bathyarchaeota archaeon | reverse complement strand
ATCTTTCTGACGGTTGACGACTACGAGGATGAAGCTACCGTCCTGGTTGGACGACAGAACTCTACAGTGTATGAGATGGCGAGAAAGATAGTCAGAGACCAAGTCATCTACATCCAGGCCCGGAAGAGCGCCGGCCCCCTTCTGGTCGCGGAAAGCATTGTCCTCCCCGAGATACCGGATAGAAAGCCCAATCATGCCAACGAAGAGATCTACGCCGCACTAATATCCGATGTTCATGTCGGGAGCAAAGTGTTTCTCGAGAACGAGTTCCGCCGGGTTCTAAGCTGGTTGAAAGGAGAGATTGGAACACCGAACCAGCGCGAAGTCGCCGAGAGAGTAAAGTATGTTCTGATCGGGGGCGACCTTGTCGACGGGATCGGGATTTATCCTCGCCAAGAGGTGGACCTTGCGGTTCCCGACATCTATGAACAGTACCGAATAGCAGCGAAATTCGTGAGCGAGATCCCAGAATACATGGACGTGGTATTGATACCGGGGAATCATGATGCTGTACGCCAGGCCCTGCCGCAACCTGCTATCCCGAAAGATTTCGCTGGACCTGTTTACGACTCGCGGAAGATTGTTTCGCTAGGAGATCCAGCGGAGGTTCGCTTGCACGGGGTCCAGTTTCTACTCTACCATGGAACTAGCCTGATGGATATCCTGAGCGGAGTCCCCGGGCTCGATTATCAACGTCCAGTAGAGGCAATGGAGTACCAGCTGCGAGCCCGTCATCTATCTCCCGAGTATGGGAAGATGACACCCATTGGGCCCGAGCAAGAGGACTTCCTAGTGATAGATCGGGTCCCGGACGTTTTTACCTCGGGACACATCCACGTTTCAGGCGCAGGCCTCTACAGAGGAACAACAATAGTGAATAGTGGCGCATGGCAAGGACAGACGGACTATCAGAAACGGATGGGACTAGTCCCTAAGCCAGGAATCCTTCCTGTCGTTAACCTGAAAACCCTTGATGTCAAGATGATCAACTTCCAGTAATATCCCTACCAATCCCCTTGACATTCTAAAAACGAGCTTGTGAATCGAATAATTGACCATGCGACCTACCCCCACCCCAGGGTTTCCAGTGCAAATCCTCAACTTATCTTGGGTGTTAATTTTATTCTGAGGAAACTTACTGGTAAGGTTAACTGGCATTGTGATAATTTATGCAGACCTGTATACTTTCCATAACCAATTCGTCTCAAATTCTGTACCATGCAGAGGACAGGGAGTTTTCTGGGTGATCTCTTAACAAGTCTCCAGAGGAAGGAGAGGGGTACGGGTAGGGGTCCTAAACCCGGCTATTCGCCAACTAGTTGAACGATGACAGTTCGGTCTCTCGGTCTAATGTCTAGCTCAAGAAAGACGATTTGTTGCCAGGTTCCAAGAGTTAGCTTCTTGTCTCGAAATGGCACTGACAAGTCGGGCCCTATCATGGAGGCTCGAATGTGTGAGTGTCCATTGCCATCATGCCACCTCTTCTCGTGTTCGTATGACGCGTCTTTAGGCGCAAGTCTCTCCAGCGCTACGGGCAAATCTGCTAGAAGTCCGGGTTCATACTCAATTGTTGTTATGGCTCCGGTTGATCCAGGCACGAACAGAACGGCAACTCCGCTCCTCATCCTTGAGGATTCGATTACTCTCTGAGTCTTGTTTGTAATATCGAGAATTTCTCCTTCGCGGTGTGTCCGAAACCTCAACTCTTGAGACTCAACAGTCATGATCCCGGTCCTATTCCAGGCAAGGAATTAAGAATGAAACCTAGCTCCTGCCCGAGAGGTTCAAGGTCTTGTCCAAGGGAACCGGCCCGAAAGAACTCTACGTTAAGAAAATCCGTAACGGAACCGTAATCGACCACATCTTCGCCGGCCATGCCTTGGACGTGCTCAAGATTCTCGGAATAGATGGTCGCGAAGGACACATCGTGAGCGTGGCCATGAACGTGATCTCGAACAAGCAGAACAAGAAGGATATTGTTAAGGTTGAGAATCGAGAGCTCAAGCCCGGTGAGGTGGACAAGATCGCATTGATAGCGCCGAGCGCGACGATCAGTATCATTCGAGACTATGAGGTCGCTGAGAAGACTAGGGTCAAGCTGCCGGATTCGATTAGAGGAATTGTTCGTTGTTCAAATCCTGCGTGCGTGTCTAACGCTGAGCCTGTTGAGCCAAGGTTCAGTGTGGAAAGACAGGACCCTCTCCGGCTCCGGTGCTACTACTGTGTCCGAATAATGGAGAAGAGCGATGTTCTCAAACAATTCTAGCGTGGAAATCTCAACGAAGGAACGAGAGAGCTCGGTTCGGGAGCTCCAGACACTTTACGGTGAGAAGCGTGACGCTATTCAGACGCGATTGAATGAATTCAAACAGGTTCTCAATCGTGATGACGACGATGTTTTTGCTGAGCTTTGCTTCTGCTTATTGACACCGCAGTCGTCTGCGAAAACCTGCTGGGCAGCAGTGTCCCGGCTCAGAGAACGCAGTCTCCTCTTGAAAGGAGGAGCTACCGAGATTCAACCGCAGCTAAACGATGTTCGTTTTGGTGACAGTAAGGCGAAATATATCGTCGAGGCTAGAGCAACTTTCAGTAAGGATGGCAAGCTTTTCCTCAAATCCCACCTCTCGAGCTACGGAAACCTCTTCGAGCTGAGGGAATGGATGGTAGAGAACGTGAAGGGCCTTGGCTACAAGGAGGCCAGCCATTTTCTCCGGAACGTCGGGCTCGGGGAGGAATTCGCCATCCTAGACAGGCACATTCTGCGAAACCTCAAGAGGCTGGATGTCATCACTGAGGTGCCGGTTTCGATCACGAAGAAGCGCTATCTGGAGATCGAGGAGAAGCTCCGTCGTTTTTCCCGGGAAATAGCAATACCATTAGCGGATCTTGATCTTTTGTTCTGGTCGCGCGAAACAGGTTGGATATTCAAGTAGGAAGTAGGTAAGCAAGCGGTGGGGAAGATCGGCGTTATGGCGGATAAGGAGACAGCGATCTACTTCAAGCTCGGAGGGGTCAAGAACAGCTGGGTCGTGAAGTCCGAGGACGAGGCTGTCAAGACGTTTGAAGATATCAAGAATAAACAGACTGTCTCTCTCGTCATTGTTACCGACACTGTCTTCGACTGGATCAAGGATAAGGTTGGACAAGGAAAGAAGGAGATCGAACTCCCACTGGTCGTGTCGATTCCAACAAGGCGCGGCGGCAAGTCTCAAGTTGACCTCTTGGCTGAG
>VBAY01000154.1 GCA_005883085.1 Candidatus Bathyarchaeota archaeon | reverse complement strand
TCGTGGTTCCTCCAGCGTTGCTTATCTGTTTCACGGAGATACCGTCGTATTTCAGGAGCAATCCAACGGAGCCGCCGATGAGAGCGTAGGAGCCATCTTGCTTCCAAGAGACAGACCAGAAATTGTAACCGGTCGATATGCCAGTAGGAACCGTTGTAAGCTGAGTCCCATCATACTTCAGCAGAACCGCGAAGTCTCCTGCGATTAGCGCATAGGTGCCATCTGGCTTCCAGGCCACCTGTCGCAGGGGTGTGGTGACTGGTTGACCAACAATTGTCAGGGTTCCGTTCTGATAGAGTTTGTAGATTTTTCCCTCAGCGGTGACAACTAGAGCGTACTGCGACACGCCAGGAACAGTAACTGTTATGGTGCCCGTTGCCTGGCCAGTTGAGCCACTGTTGTCTGTCCCGGTGATACTGATGGTAAAAGTGCCGGTCTGGCTGTATGAGTGTGTATCTGAGGTTGCCGAGCCGGGTAGGCTATCGGGCGTGGTCCCGTCTCCCCAGTTTACGTTGACCGACGAGATGGTTCCGTCAGGGTCGGTGGCTGTGATGATCAAGGTGACTGGTTGACCTGTGTTCGCGGGATTCGGTGAGATGTTGGAGATGACCACAACTGGGGACCGATCATTGACTATCACCGACGACGTCCGTTGTCCAGTGTTCCCGCTATTGTCTGTGACAGTTATTGTGATGGTGAAGTTTTGGCTCTTGAAGCTGCCCGTGGAGGAGTAAACGTGCGACGCCGAAGTAGCGGAACCTGACAAGACACTAGCAGTCGATCCGTCTCCCCAGTTGACACTCACCGAAACGATCGAACCGTCGGCGTCATTTGAGGAGAAGGCCGCAGTAACTGTCACCCCCGTATTGGCTGGATTAGGGGACACGGTTGAAATCGTCACAGTCGGCGACCGATCGTTCACTGTCTCAGTACCGGTGCCCGACCCCGATCCTCCACTGTTGGTCGCTGTTACTGTTATCGTGAACGTTTGAGACTTAACACTGCCAGTGCTGGAGAAAATGTGTATGTCAGAAGTAGAATTGCCAGGAAGACTGTCAACTGCGGTGCCGTCACCCCAGTTTACAGTAATGCCTGTCACTGGTACGGTACTCGACACGGTAAATGTGATGGTTACAGTTTGGCCGGTAGCGGTCGGATTAGGCGTTGGATTATTGACATTGACAGTCGGGGGTGAAACAGGCGTCTGGACCATAGCTGACCCCGTACCTTGGCCGGTTGAGCCGCTGTTGTCCACAGCTGTTACTGTGATAGTAAACGTGTTGGCTGAGCCATAGGTGTGAGTGTCCGTTCTCGCTGTCCCAGTAAGAATATCTGGCGTGGAGCCGTCACCCCAGTTAACGGTAATGGACGATATAGTACCGTCAATATCAGTGGCCGTGAAGGTTACTGTGACTAGTTGTCCGGTATTAGCTGGATTAGGCGAAACACTAGTCAGTGCTACAACCGGAGGCCTGTCGTTAACAGTTTCAGATATGACAGCCGAGCCTGTTGAACCACCGTTGTCAGTTGCAGTGACTGTGATCGTGAAACTCTTGCTCGCGGAAATGCCTGTTGAAGCGTACGTGTGAGTATCACTTGTGGCGGTGCCAAGAAGATTGTCGATGGCTGTGCCGTCACCCCAGTTTACAGTTATTCCTGAGACAGTCCCGTCAACGTCTCCGGATGTGAAAGTTGTGCTAATGGTCGAACCTGTGTTGGCCGGATTTGGTGCGACGCCAGTAATGGTTACCGTAGGGCGCCGGTCGTTAACAGTCTCCTGGGTTGACGCGGAGCCTGTTCCGGCAGAATTGGTCGCGGAAATGGTTATCGTGAAGATCTGTGACTTGGAGTTGCCAGTTGAGGCGTAGACGTGAGTGTCGGAAGTGGCTGTGGCTGCAAGACTGTCGGGTGTTGTCCCATCGCCCCAGTTGACCGCGATACTAGTAACTGGAAGTGTACTAGATACTGTGAACGTTGCAGTGACGATCGCGCCTGTGTTGGCTGGATTTGGGGTGACACTCGAAATGTTCACGGTGGGCGCGAGAGGAGCGGAGACGGTTTCGGAGATCGTGCCGGAACCTGTAGATCCACTGTTGTCAGTTGCAGTTACGGTAATAGTGAAATTGCCTCCGGAGTGATATGCGTGCGTGTCTGACGTCGCGGTTCCTGGCAGACTGTCAGGCGTCGTTCCGTCACCCCAGTTGACGCTGAAGGAAGAAATTGCGCCATCAGGATCTGTCGCGGAGAATGTCATAGTAACAGTCTGGCTGACGAGGGCTGGGTTCGGTGAGACGCTGCTCACTGTCGTAACTGGGGGCCTGTCATTGACAGTCTCGGAAGTTGTGCCTGAGCCTGGTCCAGCGCTGTTTGAGGCTGTAACCGTTACGGTGAACGTTTGAGCCTTCGCACTCCCTGTACTTCCGTAAATGTGTGTGTCGGATCTCGCGGTGCCGGATAGACTGTCTGATGTTGTGCCATCACCCCAGTTGACTGTGACACCTGTAATCGTGGCTGAGCTGGAAACAGTAAAGGAAACGGTAACGGTGGTTCCAGTATTGGCGGGGTTGGGAGTCGGAGCATTAACTGCTACGGTAGGCGGCAGGACAGAACTCTGGACGGGCCTCCAAGCCGTGAAGGGGTGTAGTTCCCAGCCCGACCAGTTGTGGGTTGAGAAGTTGAGCGAGTCCGCGTCCCAGTAAACGAAACCCTGGACATCGATCAATTGTCCCGGGTTTGGAGGAATCGGGGGAGCGGTTCCGGAGGCGTTCCAGTCGCCATCAATCTCGGCGTATATTCTGTGCATGTAACAGGACGGACAGCTCGTTGCTGATACGTTCCCGACGCTGAAGACAACGTCACAGTTCCTTCCGTTGGGAAACATTGCGGCGCCGTTAGATTGGTCGTAGGAGGTCCTGCAATCATAGGTTGCCACTTCTGGCGGCACGGTCAATGCTACGTTGTGAAGTTCCACGAAAGTTGAGATCCCGTTGACAAAGCATGGTGGCTGCAGGCTTTTCTTTGAGAATGGCCAATTGTTGGGGCTTGACCCGAAGGGCTGGTTGCCCGCCAGCTTGAATCCGCCACCACTGTAGTCCGCGCCCACGGATGTGGGGATGGTCGCGTTTCTCTGGATAGAGACTTTGCCGATGACTTGCTCTATCGTGGACTGGGTTGGACTGCACGGCACCGCGCTGTTCCAAGAGCCTAAGGCGATGATGCTATGATTTGACCCGACCCGGTTAGCAGAGTCAGTTGCGGTTAGTGTCACGTTGAAGTAGTTTGCCGAAGAATAGCTGTGACTGACTGTTGAACCAGTTGCCCCACTACCATCTCCAAAGTCCCAGGTGAACGAGTAGGGGCCTACGCCACCTGTTGCTGTCCCCGTAAAAGTTACAATCTGCCCGATTTGCGGGACCAGAGGCGACCAAGTTGCGGACGGGACTGGGGTGAGACCCGTGGTGAGACTGAACTTGTCTGAGAAAGTTCCTGAGAAGTAGGTCTGCACGTCGATGCTACCAGCGGAGATTGTGTACTTGGTGAAGCCGAGGCCGTTCCCTGCAGTGTTGTGGCCCATCAGCTTGGCGAAATACGGTGCTTCCGCGACATTCTGAGTATTCGAGGCGCCATTGCCGACGCCGTACAGGTCGTCTATCCAAGCCCCTTGAACCACAACGACACTTCCTGCTCCACGTGTATAGTTACCGGTTCCAGCGTCTACCACGCATCCGGAGTTGTAGACCGCATATCCACTACCATCAGTAGTCATCTTTGGGCAGGTGGTTGGGTTGAGGGCGAGTTGCTTACTTCTCTCGTATGCGTTGTCATGAGCCTGGATGATCAGGTCTACTTTCTTCTGGACAAGCATGTTGAAGAAAGCTATTCCCATAGAGCATGTTGAATCGCTGCTGCTTATGCAGAGCTTGTGGGTCGCAACGATCACCCAGCCTATTCCCTCCGAGCGAGCATTGTCTATCGCGTTCGCGGTCCAGTTAAAGTGAAGATCATTGGCGTTGTATTGCCAACATCCGTATTGGTCGGTACAGGGCTGGCCGGTCTGCGAACTGCAGTTGGGCGACAAGGTGCATACGCCCGTGATGTTGTAGATTTTTGGAGCAGCAAAGATGAAACGTGCGATTGGATTTACAGCTGGATAGTCGAAGTAGTATTCTTTGCCGTAGCAATCACCCTCGACCGGCCCGCACACAATTGGAACACCAACATCCAAAGAACAGCCGTTGACATATCTTTCATAACTGTGAGTCTCCCCAAAAGTGGAAGAATGTCCACCGGTATCGCGGTCGCCGGAAAGAATCTGGATGTTGTTGAATTTAGACTTGAACTGACCACACCAAACTCCTCCGGTGACCGATGGGTCATAACTGAACCCTCCCAAGCCCAGAAAGAAGTTAGGGTTGACAGTCTGCAAGCGATTCAAGTTATTAACCGAAGTACTAAGGGTCAGACTGCCTATGTCTCCAGAGGCGCTGAATGAGAAGCCAGTTGAGACTGCGTTGGCTGGTGGGACAATCCCGTTCAGGAAGCTCGGAAAGGAGAAGACCGATAGGGTCATCAGTAATATGGCAACGGGAACGGCACGTCTCATCCGGTTCGCACGAACTCTTCCGTGCA
>VBAY01000033.1 GCA_005883085.1 Candidatus Bathyarchaeota archaeon | reverse complement strand
AGGCCGGGAGGCTGTGTTCCTAGGGTAAGATCTATTGTTCCAGCGTAGCCGCCGTAGCTTGAAACAGTAAATGTGACATTTGCTTTGGACCCTATCGCTATTCTCGGAAAATCCGGGGAGGCTGTCAGGCTGAAGCCTTGACCAAAGGGGATGCCGTAGGTTCCATCACGGGTTGTTACCGAGACGGGATCTTGGCCGTTGAGGATGATGGCTCTCAGAATCTGTATGGGACTGTACAACCCTATGCGAATCACTGTGTAATTAATTGTAAAGAGTAACCCGTAGACGGAACCAATGGTTGGAGGATTGACTTGGTGAGCAACTGCTGCAGAATGCACAATGCCAGGTCCGTCGGACGAGTCGCAGTGGCTCGTGGTATAACTCACGCCGTTTATGCAACTCACTATCTCAAGGACGTTCTCGCTGTAGTTAGCTTCGAGGCCGTTCCCTGTTATTGACAGAGATATGGGACTGATCACAGACTGATTGGATTCGACCTGCATATCCCAACCATTGAAAGGGTCCACACCAGCTACCTGTACTCGTACTGTAACAACTGTACCCGCAGAGCCTGCTGCCGTCGTCGGACGATCCACATAGACAAGTCCTGCGGCATGAACAGAGTGAAAAATGCTAGGCGAAATTGATACTAGCGATGCAATGGAAAGCGCGATAAGTAGGATGCTCAACCGCCGTGATGCTGAAACCGTCTCGTGTGGCTGGACCATTATTCGCTTTCCCTGCTCTCGCGAGATATCCTTGCGGCTGACATGCTGGATCTTACCTGAGGAAGGGGTTGGGTCTTCAGTTTTGTTTCAACTCTTGCCTATGCGGGAAGTTCGCTGGCGGTCATGCCCTGTTTGAAAGTGATATTGTGTTGTTGAACAGTTATTAGACGATCATTTTGTCTCAGCTTGGTTGGCCGGGGTCGCCTAGCCTGGTAGGGCGTCGGATTGCTAAGCCATATTGCTGGTTGCGGAGATCCGATGGGCCTTAGGCCCTCGTGGGTTCAAATCCCACCCCCGGCGCCATTACGTTAGGAGGCTCGATTCTGCAACTGTCTTTTAGACTCGTCTTAAATCTGGTATGCACCAGGTGGAGGGTATCAAAGAGCTTCGGCTGAAAAGAGCCGGACCATTCATGCTGGGCGTCTTCGAAGTTGCCGTTGACGGTGGCATGACGGTAGGAAAGATGCATGCGGTCGTTACCGAGCTGGAGAATTCAGAAATAGGATCGTGGGACGAAGAAGTCTCACCGTGAAGGCATCGCGACAGCCTGGTGAGTCTCTCATCTTAAATATCAGATTTGACCCTGAACAGTGTTCGGGGAATCTATGAGCATAAGCTGTCCAAAATGCGGAGTCGAAGTATCCGGCCCGCCAGAAAGAGAATGGAGATTTCAACAATACCAAGTTTCAAGGTTCAGATGCGAGCGCGGAGACAAATTCAATTTTTACGCTGGAGCGAACAGAACGTTTACCATTCCCAGACCCATCGACAATCGGAACATCTGCATCTCATGTAATACTGACAACCCTGCAGAAGCGGTGTACTGCAAGAACTGCGGGACAAAACTCCATAACACAAGCTAGCTAGCCAACCTTTTCGGTCATATGGCTGCACGAATGAGGGCGCAGAAGCTCGTGATACCATGGCAGATAGACGTCGGACTCCGTTACATGCTATACGTGTCCTAGTCCGTCCGAGATATCGAGCGAACTGGATCACCGGCCTACGAAGAGCTGATGGATTTGTCTGGTACGTCCGAGGGACAAATTTTCCTATGACTCATGAAGATTGGCTACGATCTCTAGTCCACCCATTCAAGGGGGACCTCTTCGTTGACGTTGGAGCTCACGTAGGGACCTGGTCTCTCAGAGCGACACGGAGTTTCCGCCAAGTAATAGCTTTCGAGCCCAACCCCACAGCCAACAAGATACTTCGGACGAACGTCAAACTGAACAAGCTTCCCAACATTATTGTGATCGCAGCAGCGATCTCAAACACGGAAAGAGAAATGCCGATTGCAGGCGGGCGTCAGAACGGCAAGAAAGGAGATATCGTCCCGATGCGTACGCTTGACAGCTTTAAGCTCAAACCATCCTTACTAAAGATTGACACGGAAGGAAATGAACTTCCAGTACTTGAGGGGGCTCAGGAAACTCTAAAACAAAAACCACGGCTTGTAATTGAGACTCATAACCCAGAGTCAGTCAGAAGAATCCGAGTATTACTCGAATCCTACGATTATACGATCAAAGAAATCAGACAACAGAATAGATTCAATCAGATGCAGAGCTGGTTGTTGTGCAGCTAGACTTTTGAAGTCATGACTTGAAAGGCTAAAGACACCGGAGCTCCCGCCACCTCTAGGGACAACTGAATGGTATTGACGCTGGAGATCATAGCCACAATCATCTTCGTAACTATCTTCCGGCTTGTTTGGATCCTCAGACGGCCGGTTCACAAAGACATAACATTCTACATTCTCCCGGGCCTATCCAACCTGCGAAAGATTGTCAGGTATGACCCTGGATTTTCCTATGTCCCCTACGGTTTGATCTGGTACGCTATCAATGTACCAATAGTACGCGCGGTGAGATACAGCGGACGACTCTGGATAACAGTATTGGCCTTGATCGACATCGCCTTCCTCTGGTACAGCCAAGTCTTAGGACTCACCTTCTTCATCGCCTACGCGTTCATGGGAACTTTTCAGTTGCTCCGAGCGCCGTGGAATGCCAGCATTAACTGGCTGATAGTACTCGCGCCAGTGAGTTGGCTATTCTTGGTTCTGGCGCCAATGGCGAAGTTTCCCATTGGTTTGCCTATCCAAGTCTTGAGATATACTCAGAGAGCGGTCGGTCACCAACACAATTACATTTACTTCGGTTTACTCGTGACCTTCTGGCTGATTGTCTTCAATCATCTGTATTTCGTCCCTGGATTGGATACCTTGGCCGTGTTAGGTTTTGGAACGATCTGGGGCGTTATTCTCGGATACGCCTTCGTTGAGAGAAAGCATTCTCGGGATTAGCCTGTTGCATAGAATGTCATCATGCACGGGTCCTCCCGATAAGACCAGCCACAAGAATAATAGTCCCAGACCCGAAACGGGGATTCCTCGCCAACACGGAAGGACCACCATTAGTGTGCAGGGCAGTGGAGGTTGGACTGGGAGTTGGAAATGAGACTCAACATCGCCTTTGTGATTCTCGTAATGCCCTACCTAGCCCTTAGAAGAATATCTAGATTACTCCTCGGCAGGATGGAGAGTTACAGAGTCTTCTTCGAAGGAGGCATTGCTTCGACATGCGACTACCTTGAGAAGCTCAAGTTTCCGGAAATCGTTAGAACATGGATAGATGTCAGAACAAGATACTCATTCGAGAAAGAATTAACCCAAGCGGTTCTTGGCGTAAAAGGAAAAATCTTCCTTGACATAGGTGCTAACATCGGTTACTACACTGCGATTCTCTCGAAGAATTTTGAAACCATACTTGCTTTCGAACCTCATCCCCAAAATTTGGCAATGCTGAAGTCCACTATCGCCGCTGGCAGGCTCCGCAATGTTATTGCACGGAACGAGGCTGTCTCAGACACGGATGGAACGGCCATACTGCACCTTCAGAGGAAAAGGGGCGAACATTCAATCATGAAGAAGGGGGGAACCCAGCAACTACCTGTTCGGACAATCAAGCTAGACTCAATAGTAAATGAAACAGTGGACCTCGCGAAGGTGGACGTAGAGGGTGCAGAGTGGAAAGTGATCAAGGGTGCTGAGATGAGCATACGGGCCGGAAGGATTCTCAGGTGGGTGATAGAGGTAGACGACCAAAGTACCAAAGTGGCACTCGAGGACTATCTTAGAGAGAGAAAATATGTGAGCCGATGGCTTGATGCCCGCCACTTGTTTGCGACTATTGCCCGAAACTAGGTGCATGAAAAACGAAGACTTCGCCTGGTGATCAGCCATGTCCTGCAGCGCAATCCAACATTGTGATATTGCAGATAGACCATGACTCGTTTCGTGTACAAGATGACCCTGAATAACTAGACTGTGAGATCCAAGAGTTCTGGGTCAAGAGCGCAGGGCCCCTGTTCTTCGGTATTATCACTGAGTCGATCTCCGGGTGTGCTATCGTTCAGTTCCGAGGCGAGTATAATGGGGTAATGACCTTCGCCCTAACTGGGACCAATTTCAATAATTCATTTGATCTCAACTCCTCGCTTCTGGCTAGTGCCAACTGCTCTGGTACCCAAGCATCAGTGAACGTATCCGCCAGTGACGTTCTGACATCATATGAGGGCGACACGTTTCGGCGAATATTGCGATACAAGAGAACGGGTTCACCCTTATTACCTCGATGGATCACGGACAAGATGCTATCAGGTAGGCAATGGTCCGTCAAGAGGCCAATAATCGCCCGGTTACGTTTAGTGGAAGCACCTTGAACATCTGGTTGGAAATAGCAGACGTGTTGCAGTCGGCTTAGTTTTTTTCTCTCGACGTTTCTCAGTACCTCTAACCACAAGAATATTAACGGCAAACTCAGGAGCTTTCCCTCGCGATTAAGAAGACCCTGGAAGAGAGTGCTAACCCAGAATTGGAGATTGAACCCGAAGGTTTTCTCGGGGAGATTCGAGCAGGCCTGACACGTGAAAGCATTGCCTCCCGGTTCAGAGCGATAAAGAAGAACCTCGGACTTGTCTCTCGGGCTACCTTCCTCCATTACTCAATTCTCACCCTAACGCTCGTCCTAGCTTCACTCGTCCGTTTGCTCCCTCTTCGCTGGGGTGCGTACATTTCAGAGTTCGACCCCTACTTCAACTTCAATGATATGCGGGTGATTACTGCTACTAGCTGGCAGTCCTGGTTTACCTACGTGAATACTAGCGAGTGGTTCCCCTTCGGGCGTGCCCCAGTCATAACGAGCTATCCAGGCACAAGTTTCACGGGCACTCTGATCTATCAGTTCTTTCAATCTATAGGAGTTAACATCAACCTCTACGACGCAGCTGTCTACAGCCCAGTCTTGCTCGGCGCCTTTGCTGTCCTGGCCACCTACTTCTTTGCAAAAGACCTCTGGGGAAAAAGCGCCGGATTGTTCGCCGCGCTATTCGCGGCCTTCAGCTCGAGTCTAATCAGTCGTACAGAGCTAGGATTCTTCAGGAATGAGGGGGTTGGCGTCCCGACAATGATTCTTACCTTCCTATTTTTCATGCGAGCAGTCAATCCAGGAAGGAGTTTGAAGAGCACGATCATCTACAGCATGATGTCGAGCATGAGCCTGATCTACATGTCGTTCTCGTGGGGAAGCTTCCGTTACGCGGCCGAGGTGCTCGGGTTGTTCGCCTTGGCGCTGGTGGTGTTGGGGCGCTACACTCCACGTCTCTTCCTGGCGTATGGCGCTACGATAGGCTTCATGCTCTACATCGGAACAGAGATTCCGCTCCTTGGACACATATTCCTCACCGAGAGCACTACGATAGCGTTGCTTGGAGTTATGGGCCTCCTTATCGTGATGGAACTGGCAAGGCTAGCCCCTTCCACCAGAGGAAGACTGACAATTTCAGGTCTTACAATTATCTCTGCAGCAGGAATAGTCTTTTTCTTGGTAAGCACCAAGATAGTGTCCGGATCGTTGCTCCAGGGAAAGTTCCTCGCTACTGTGAATCCGTTCGTCCGAAACAATATTCCGCTAGTTGCGTCGGTGGCCGAGAATCGTCCCTCGACTTGGGCTAGTCTGTACCTCGAACTCGGTAGCCTGATAATTCTGGGGGTCTTTGGCTTTTTCTTCGCCTTTCAGCGGCTGCGCGAGGGGGATGTTCTGTTGATAATCTTCGGCGTCACGGGCTTCTACTTTGCTGCGAGCTTGGTCCGGCTAACTTTGATCTTAGCGCCGGTCATGTCAACGCTCGCTGCGATAACCGTTGTCGAATTGGGCAAGCCTGCTATGGATATTATTCAGCAAGCTGTCATCTTTCCCAGGCGCAAGCTACGCTTCACCAGTAGGGTAAGCCGAGAGTTCAGTCTTGGCATCCTGCTCATCATAATCGTCTTAGTCGTTCCCACTTTCATCAACGCTGTCCAATCAGCTTACACACCGACCACTATCGCCTCCGCCAGCCTTCCCGTCCGGGCAGCGATCCCCGACTGGCTTGAAACGCTATCCTGGATGAACAGTAATCTGCCACACTCAAGTGTCATCTTCACATGGTGGGACTATGGTTACTGGATTACTGTGAATACGGGGCTAAGTACACTCTCGGACAATGGAACGGGGAACACCACAGCAATACAGGATATAGCGACAGGTTTCATGCTAAACGAGTCGCTTGCTGTCCAGTTGATGCGACAGGAGAGAATCACGCATGTGGCGATCTTCATCAGCTACAATCGTGGACTTTGCGGCTCGAGCGGACCTGCCTTCTGCGGATACGGAGATGACAGCAAGTGGTACTGGATGGTCAGGATAGGCAACAATACCTCAATCAATACCCCAATGGGAGTTGCCTCGGTCAGCTACCGGCAGATTATCACGAATCCCTCAACCGGAGCATCAAACTACCACCGACTCGTGACCATTGGGAACAAGACGACTGACGAAAGAATTACCAGCAACTACTCTCCAAACCCCCAAACGGTCCAGTCGGTTCAAATCCCAACCAGCAACACCGTTCTCGGTCTACTGATGCGAAGCAGCTACCCAGGGGGACGGCCGAATGACGCGAATGATACGGGACCTGCGGCTCCAAACTTCTTCGTGCAAGACTTCGCCTCTTCCTCCTCATACGTTCTTGTATATTCGGTAAGATATCCTGACCAGCCGTCGATTACGGCCCAGCTCACACCTGCGATAGTTCCCCCTACAAGCGGAGGCACGAATATCACTGGAACATTGACAACGTCAACTGGCAAACCGATCGACACAACTACAGACAAGATACCGGTTATTCTGGAATATTCTTCTGACAGCAAGGGACTAAATTGGAATTTCATCGCGAACGTCAACTCGACGGCCGGCCATTTTGCTTACGGTTGGAACCAACTTCCAACCGGTCAACAATCCATTCTGGTCAGGGCCAGGTGGCAAGGTGATCCAGCTCAGCTCTTAGACATCGCAGTCACGAAGCCCCAGCCCCTGACTTTCACGTGATAGGATATTCTAGGCTTTCGGAGACCGTGATCGACCCTTTCATTCTCTGCTGGGCGTACTTGTCGTCTGGCGAGAACTTTGGCGGGTGAGGACTCTTAGTCTGCGACTCGCAAACCGGGCACGTTTCCTTCAGAGTATACCTCGAGCATTTCGGGCATCGTCTCATCAACCATTTCATCCAAGCTTCCTTCCCTCACCACCAGCCTTTTTGATGGTCCCCAGAGCTTCCTCCATCGCCAGGCTTAGGGTTTTCTCGGCCGCTTCGAAGCTGGGAGCTTGCACTTCTATCCGGTACTTGGGGGCACCTATCGAGTAGATTTTCACCTCGCTTCCGCGAGGCTTGCGGATCTTCTTCGCGCTGGTCAGAGCTTGCTTGATTATCTCGACTCCGCCGGGTTTATGGCAGGTTATCGAGACGGTTCCTCGGACTTTCGACCTTTCAAGCCGGATCTTGCTTTTCGTAACTTCTGCGATTGCCTGAGCCCATTCAGATGACAATCCACCCTTCACCAAGACCTCGGGGCCTTCGTCCAAGGCCTCTTCGAGGGGAGAGTAGAGTCCTCCGAATTTGTCTAGGAGAATCTTTCTAATATCCTCGGCGTCATCTACCGACTTTTTCAGTTTGTCAGCGGCACTCTTCAGGATCGCCTCAGCTTTTCGCTCCTTCTTCCATTCCAGCATCTTCTCGGACTTTTCTCTTCCAGTAACTCTTCTGAGGGAGAGATCTATCTGGTTCCGTTGTGAGCTTACGCGTAAGACTTTCAGAACTAGCTTCTGGCCTTGTCGCGCGTGTTCCCTGATGTTTCGAACCCAGGTGGTTGAGATCTCTGAAATATGGACAAGACCTTCGATCCCGCTAAACTCGTCGAGCTTCACGTATGCACCGTAGTCTTCGACTCTGGTTACAGTTGCAACGACCAGATCCCCGACCTCTGGCATTAGTGGTTGTGAAGCCTGGACGCTCAATCGATTTCCTCCCAGTTCCCTCTAGGCGAGGGGCTGTAATATTTCTCCTCTAATCTCTGCCTTTCCACCTTTCGGTTGAGCTAGAAGCTCATCGCAAACGGTGCATTTCACGTAGTTGCTTGTTCGCTCGAAAATTACCTGTTCGTTAGCGCACTTGGGGCATTTGACGCGTAGGAAAATGCTTCGAGGCTTTGGTATTAGTTCCCACCTCATTGTTAGGCTCCGACCTCTAGTTTTCTCAGCCTGATACCCAGTCTCTCAATTGTATAGTTGCAGGTTCGGCATTTCAGTTTGACAAGGGCTTTCTTGGTTGTCTTGGCGGTGCGTTTCAGTTCAGGAAATTTCTGCCCGCCGTAGCCGTGTTTTCGTCTTTCTTGTCGTCTGGCTCCCCACGATAGAGTGCGCTGCTTGCCCGCCTTGTAGACTGCGACGGCATGTGCTGTATGGTGTTTGCACTTAGGGCAGTAGGTGTTGATCTCTTTTGGATACTTCGTTCTTTCTTTCACCGTGGGAAAGGGCTGGTTTGGGGGCGGGGGCGTCCTTTTATCCATTATCCCCGTGGCTTGGTCTTATCTCGACCGCGGTGCCTTGCCGTATTAGGCTCTCAGCATTCTCGTACGGGAGAACGACGATGTCTTCTTTCAGGAATGGTCCATGGGTTTTCAGGTCTACGCCAATGATAGACGGCATGTCTTTGACGAATCGAAGGAGGAGCTTGTCTTTCTTTTTCTCTGGAGAGTTTGAAGGTTCTATTCCCTGAATCGTGTCTTCCTTGAACTTTCTGTAGTGGCGAGCAAGAGTGGAGAGTTCTTCCTGAGCCCATTTCTCCGAAGTATGCGGGGTGACCTGGGCGTTTGTCTGGGAGGTTCGCCAGATTTTCGAGAGTCTTCGGTCGACAAGCTCGACAACTAGTCGTTCTATTCTCTTTGTTTCCTCTTCTAGAAGAATGGCTTTGAGGGATCGTTGGTCTAGATTTCTCTGGGTTTCCTTCAATCTTCGGACGTACGCGGCTACGTCTCGAAAGAACTCGGGTCTGAGTTCCTGGAGTTCAGGGCTGTGGAACTCTCGTCGCCATGCTTCGATTGTCTCATCGTAGATAGTAGCCGTGGCACTACATCTCTCTGGAAGACGAGGCTATCTCATTGACGAGCTAATAATATCTTGACGGTGGTCTATGCAATGGGCTCTGCTCGGTGCTTGCAGAGAAGAAGCATGGCAGCAGTCGACGGCAACTGTACAGTCTCGTCGTGATACGGTCCGAACCGTTCTTCGCCGAGCCTAAAGCCTGGGGACTCCTTGACTTTGACCTTCATTTGGCCTTGGAAGGCCAGAGGTTCTGTGAAGGGGTCGAACTCGTCGAGTCTTTCTTCCGGAACCTTCATTGCTAGCAGTCCAGTGTGGCCGTTGAGGGTTCCCGACATTCTGATGAGTCTGTGAATGTCTGTTGTTACTACGGTGTCTATCTTTGCCGATTTTTTCTCGACAGCTTTTGTCACCAGGGTTTTCCATGTGGAGATTCCGACCCCCTTCGCCGAGTTCCAGAAGGGTTTTCGAAGAAGATCTTCCCTATCCCATGACTTCAACGCGTGGACCTGAGTTGACGTGAGGCCTATCTGATCCATCTCGCTTCCGAGAATATCGTAGATTCCAGCAACTATTCGTCCTCTCCAACCTGGTTGACCTATGAGTGGGCCTTCCGCCAGCTTTGTCCCTCCAACACTAGTCTCCTCCAATTCGTGGAGTTGTGGATCTAATCCCTGAGCGAGAAGATAGTCGGCGATTTCCCTACGTTCTTCCTCTCCGAGCTGAGAAGTCTGTTTCGAATATACGTGGACATGGTATCCACGGTGTCCTGAGAAGAATAGTCGGGTGGCTTCATTGTCTATTCCAAGATCCGTGTAGAGCATCTCGAGGAGCTTTGCAGTTTCCTCTTTCGCCTCTTGGAGGCATCTGTCGCATAGCCATGTTTGTTCTTCCAGACGGTCATTCTTGCATTTTGGGCAGAGCTTTGGGGCTCCTCCGTTTCCAGTTGTGCCGCAGGCCTTGCATTTCCAACTGTCATGGTCGGGTTTGCATGGTGTGTTGAGATGGTCTGCGTCGATGTCGAAGACCAGATCGGCGCCTGTCCATCCTTTCTCTTCCATTGGTGCTGTGGGTTCTCTGTAGTAGGCTGTAGAGAAGTAGACGTGTGACGGGACCAAGTCTCTAACTGCCGTCAGGAGTGAAAGGGGGTCTTTGAATGATCGATGCCTGACCATGAACTTTCCACTGAAGAGGAGGAATCCGTATTCTCTTTCTGACGGGTTCAGGGGCGGGTCTAACTGTCGTTTCGGGTCGAGGTAGTATTGTTGGAATTTCTGCCTGATGACTTGTTCAGCTTGGTTCACGTTTCGGCCCCTTTCCTGTTAGGATTCTGGCTTTGCTCTTGTAGTAGCTCAGAGGGTTTCGGATTGTGCTGCAGATATCGTCTGGCTTGTAGCAGACTCCGTGTGTTTTGAGTGTGGTGCACATTGGGCAAGTGTACTTTGTCCTCCCGCCTCTCTTGCCGGCTATGTGCTCGACTTGGTATCGGGTCATTCTCTCGGAAAAGTCGCTGGCGGGCTTGAAGGCCTTGACGATGTCCTCCTCTCCTGCTCCGATGTTGACGAGGAAGGATGCAAGTGTGAATCGGCCCATGTGTTGCACGTTCTTTCCTTCCGCGAGATTGTCAATGAGGTGTCTGACGCAGGGGGGCATTGCCTCTGGCGAGGGTACTTTCGGGAGTTCATAGTGGGATGGAACGCCAAGCCATTTGGTGATGAGTCCTCTTGTCCGTTCGACCTTAGGCAGTAAGGGCTTAGGTATCTCACCCGATAACCGGCTGCTCCTGTCGACTATCTTCGTTCTGACCTCTTCCTCGAGGAGACGAGCCAGTTCTTCTCTTGTAGCATAGACTAGGCCATGGTCTAGAATCCTGTTGGGAAGCTTCCATTTTGGGTCTTTGAGATGAACAGAGTTCCTTAGGTAGTCGGCGAGTGAGATCCCGAAATCGTAGAATCGCTTTCCAGGCTGTGCATCGATTTTGTTTAGCTTCCAGCCGAAGGTTGTTCGGGCGATGTAATCGAGCTTTTCTGGGCTTTCCTGTCGGAGAAGCTCGTAAGCTCTCTTCGCTTCAGCGAGCGCGAACCTTCTCTGTGCTCTCTCCTCCCCTGTGAGGCTCAGGATCAGATTGGAGACCGGGAATGAGAGTATCTCAGCATTCTCATTGCCGAATTCGTTCGACACTCTTCCTTTTGAGAGGGCTTCTTCCAGTCTCTTTTCCGCTCTTTCTAGGACTGGGCTGAAGTCTGGGGATGCGATGTCGTCGATGGAGATTCCTAGTTCTTTGATGTAGTCGGAGGCTTCGTTGAGAAAGGGGTATTTGGCTAGGTCAGCCCTTGTTAACATTAGGTTCTTCTTATTCGGCCTCTATTCTTGGGGCGAGATAATAAAGAAGCCTTCCTTGCTGGGGCATTTCGAACTCGACTTTGATTGGCATGTTGGTGGAGAACTCGAGAGAAGTAACCTCTGAGGCTCCTGAGCCGGCCCGGATTATCTCTCCTAGATAGTTGAGGTTGTATGTAGCCTTCGCTGGTTCCTTCACATCGAGTTCGAGGATGGCATCTGATCCCTTGTCGAGCTCTATCAGAGCGCTGGTCAGCTCGCCTGCCGCCCTGACGACGAATTTTTCCTGGCTTACTTCTAGCTTGACGTTGTCGCTGATGGATTGTGCGTCATCGATAATGTCTCGCAAGCTTGCGGCTGTAATCTTGACTCTTGCGTTGAACGGGACCTTCGGCGTTGGAACTTCTTCGGTGGAAGGTTCGAGTGTCGGGGTTATGAATTTCCTGACAATGTTGCCTTTTAGGGTGATGTTGAGCTTCTTGTTCGCATCATCATAGATAACCTCGATGGATTCGTCACTCTTCGTCCTTTTCAGCAGTTTGAGGAGGTTTGAGACGCTCAGGCGCAGTTTCGTTGGGGCTGAGCACTCGTAGGTGTCGAAGGCTGTCTTGGGCCACTCGAAGTCGACCATGGCTATGTGTGAGGGATCCATAGATCGGAGCTTGATCCCGTCGGGCGATGCGTTGAAGTCGGCCTCTTCGATGAGGCTTGAGATTGCTCCTATGAGGTTGCGGAACAGCCGAGCATCGTTCATTGTGGCTTTGAACATGGGGTTTGCCGGCTTTTCCTTCTTAGCCGATGTTTCCGCTATTGAACTTTCCAGCAATTCTAGCTATTCTCCCGCCATGTTGCTCCGCAGTTGGTACATCTAAAGAATTGGGTCGAGGACTCGTCGCCGCCCCTTGTCTGGACGAGCCAGTAGAACGCTTCGTGATTGTTGCACTTCGGGCATTCAGCTTTTGTCTTGGGAAGGGTCCTTATTTTCTGTTCTTCCCGTCCTATGACGATTATCTTCTCTCTTTCATGGGCTAACCTGCTAACCTGTTTATCGCCGCGGTTGCTCGTGTAACCGCACTTTCCGCAGGCCATGAATACCTTCTTCTCTCGCTTAGCGGGTAGTAGCGTGGACCCGCATTTCGGACAGAACTGCAAAACAGGTTCTGCTATCCAAGCGCCAAGAGGCGAATTTATTTGTTGGCTTGGAAACGCGTGTTTTTCCCGGGAAATCGTGATCTAGCGAGTAAGTGGGCTGTTCGCAGAGGCTCAGGAAGCATTCCTGTTGCCCAGGTTGTGGAGAGTATTTCTTGAAGGATCCCTGAAGGAAGGGAGCTTTTTACCTGTAATTGCTTCTCTTCAACCTTGTATGATTTGAACCCGTCTGATTGTCTCCTTCTCGTCGAGTCGACTGTGATGACTGGCAGTTTGGTCAACCTCTCGATCATCTTAGCGTCGAGTTGCATTTCTGGATCGTGCGTCATAATCAGTCTGAGCTCGGGAAAAAATCGCGTTCTGGTGATTGCAGACGCGATCCATGTGGCCTTGAGCGTAGGCTTTGATGGTAGGACGAGAACGCCGTCGAGATAATTGCCGCCTCTCGTGACAGTGCCCATCAAGCGTCGAGGGTTGCATAGGTCGAGCCCGAGAGTCCTGATCTCCTTCTTGACAGCAAGATTGCGCGTCATGATTATTGTCTAAGCTTGGCCAGAGCGATCTCGACTAGGGCGGAGAAGCTCTTGCTGGAGTCAAGGTTCTCCGACTTGAGACATGCCACGATTTCCTCGAGTGTGATCATTTTCTGCAACCACACGTGGCCTAACAAGGCCTCCAGACTGTTAGCAACATCTCCTCGGCCCACTCGTCTCGGGAGACGCTTCCTCAGTCCAGCCTTTGCCGCTGCATCTGCGAGGATCTTGTCTTGGACTTTTGTTCCTCTCGGTCGACCGGTGGTTTCTGTTAGAGCTATCGAGTAGGCGAAGTTCAGAAGAGAGTCTCCGAACTGGGCGAGTCCAGTGTCCGTGAGAATCTTGCCAAGGTGCTCGTCGTTCAACTGTGATCACGCTGACAATATTTCATGGGCTATTGAAGGTGCTCATTTGAAGAGGAGGGGTGGTAACTCGTTTAGTGAGGTTATTATCGACTCGGCGCCTGCCTCTTCTAATTCTTCTCGTGAATAGAATCCCTGGGGCATTCCTATCGTTTTTGTCCCCGCCCGTTTTCCGCCCATCATGTCCACGGGCTCATCTCCGATGACAAAACAGTCTCTTGGCTTGAGGTGGAACTCCTCGATCGCTTTTAGGTAGGGTTGCGGTGATGGTTTGAATTCCGCAACTTGCTCTGGGGTAACCGCGCAACTGAAGTAGTCTCCTAGTTTCCACGTGTCCAAACGTTTGGTAAGCCGTGTTTTTCGTACGAAAGTCACTAAGCCCATGATGAACCCTTTCTGACGAAGTTGTTCCAAGAGTCCGACTAGATCTTTTCCAGGTCCCGTCCCATCCATTTTGGCGTCTAGTTTCTCGAAGAATCTAGCGCGAACCTCCTCGTCGCGGTCGAGTCCTTGTTCTCGGGCGAGTGAGACGGCCAGTCCGCTTATCTTCAGGGTCTCTCGTGCTTGCCCACCTCTGATGAGGTTTCGGGCCAGCTCGAGAGCTTCGTAACCTGCGACTGTGAGGTTGAATTCTCTGAGGGTCTCTTCGATCAGGGAAATCCAGAGTCTCCAGTCTCCGTAGAGTGTGCCGTCAAAATCGAAGATGATGCCCCTCGATGGCAGAGGGCGGTCTCCGGCTAGTTTTCAGCTTCGGCCGTTATTGCGGCACTGAACTTTTCTATGAATTCCTCGGTGTCCGAGTGGACCTTTTTCGCGGCTCGCTCTAAAGCTTTCTCAGCGGAGGACTCGCCTTTCATTCTCAAGGTTATGACGGGTTTGGTGAAGAGTGGGTGTGGAAGGTCGTAGCCTGCCCAATCCACTGTCTTGTCTTCAAGAAGTGCGTCCTGCATTAGATGGCCGAAGGTGTGTCCTTCTCCTTCCATCTCAACCTTGAGGAATCCCTTGGACTTCTTCAATACGTTAACCTTCAACTTGGCACGTTGCCTCCAGCCCCAAAATCTTCTGCCAGTCGTCTTCTCTCAACATTTAGGCACAGCACACAACGGAGAATTCGTCCTGACAGGACGAGCTCACCTCCGCACCTCGAGCAGTAGGCTTTGATCACGCCCATGTCCCGTCCGACGGTTGTCAGCTTCGGGATCCGCTGGCTCACATCGATTACTTTTCCCCGGATAATGTCGTTAGGTTTGCAGACATCGCCCATGAAACGCTCGAATCTTGGGCTAGAGTTGGAGATGTGCAGCATGCCCGTGAACGGTGGTTGCAGCTTGTGCCCGTCAACTACGATGATGTTGATGATGGCCATTTTCTCTTGGACTTTTTCGACGACGCCTAAGATTGTGGATCCTTCTTCGGGGACGATCGGGGGTCCTGCCGAGGTTTTTACCGAGACTATGTGGCGGTTGGAATCGACTGCGGCTACTCCGGTCTGGGATGAGTAGACTGTTCCTTCCACCTCGACTGTTCCGCGACCCGGCATGAACTCTTCGACGACGCCAAGTCTTACTCCTGGAACAACGAATTGTCCGTCCAGCTTCTTTATCATGTCTGTTCTGGTAACCTTTCAGGAACCGCCTTGTTTCGCCTGTCCGATTCTTATACTCTTGTCTTGAGACGAGATAACGTATCGTAATGCGAACACGTTGTGGCCAAGTGAGTCTGGGCTGGACTGCGAGTCTATAACGGTGTGGCCTATCGCATTTTTTGCCCGCATTCTGGACAGAATTTGGTCCCCGTGGCGACCGGTTTTCCGCAGTTGGGACAAGGCGTCATGGCTTGTGCGGGAGGCGGTACGAACATGGTGGCTCCGCAGTTGGGGCAGAATCGGGCTCCTTGTTGAACACCGTTTCCGCACTTGGGGCATGCGACGAGTGCTGCCTGGGGTTGCGCGGATGGCTGCATCTGGGCGTTCATCACTTGGGGTATGAGGACCATTCCTGCTCCGAAGCCCGCGCCTGGAGACGAGCCGATGCTTGATCCAATGTCCTTGGCGGTCTCCATCCTCAACACGTCTGAGGTGGCTGCTTTCTGTTTGATCCAGAAGAGTCTATCTCGGAACTGATCAGAGGTATCGATGCCTTCGAACTTGAAATCAACAAGGTCGGTTCCTATTCTTTTCAGAGCGTCGTTGATGTTGACTTTCACTGTAACCGATGCTTTGTCGAGTTGAGTGAATGCGGTTTGAAGATCGTATTTTGACATTTCATCGATGACTCTTTCGTTGATGAAGCCTCGGATGAAATCGTCCACTTGCTGAGTGGTATAGGCTCCTTGTCCCCCGACAACCTCGTTAACGAACAAGTTGGCGTCGGTTACTCTAAACCATGCGGCTCCATGAACCATCAAGGGAGCTAGCTCTGTAGTCTGCGCCTTCGCGCCCCACTTGCCGGCGAACTGTTTCGTGGAGACGTATATGACGGTGGCTGTGAAGGGTGTCTTGCCGCCGAAAAATATTCGGTATGCCGAAGTTATGAGAGGCAGGTTGAGAGTTGTAAGAGTGTGTCTCCCTGGAGGGAAGACGTCGTATGCTTTGCCGTCTTTGAGAAAGACCGCCGTCTCATATTCATGAACGACTAACTGTGCAGCGTTGGTGATTTCTTCTACTGGGTACCGCCAGACGATGTCGTCTGGGCCTGCTGCTCTCCATTCTATGACTTGAGGCATTACTGCTGGACTCCGAGGATTACGTCCTTGCGTCCATTATATGCGGTCTCGAGCGCGTCAACAGCTTTCATCGCTTCGGAGATCTTTCCCTTAGCATCTTGAACATTTCCACTATCAACAGAGTCTCTGAGGCCCTGGATAGCGGCTGTTACACTGTCTGTCATCCGTAGGAGTTGCATGTCATAGTCTATCATTCGGTCCAAGTCCGGTTCTTTGACCTTTGTGACATCAAAGAAACCCGCGTACCCGTATTCTGAGTGGTTGATTCGTTCAACGACCCTGTCGAGCCGTGCCATGAGATGATCTGTGTCGTCCCATGTGTCGTTGAGGCCTTGGTTGACTAGCGACCTGTAGGTGTCTTTCGCTTGTGCTTCGGCACTGGACAGTTTCTGGTAGATCTGGTTTCTGAGAAGCTTGTCTGACTCACGGCGGATCTCTCTCTCCTTGTATCCATGAAACCCCGGAATTAGGAGCATGATTTTCTCTTGCAGATTGGTCTGAGATTTGGCCCTGTCGTAAAACGAGCTGCTCGGCTGGCTCAACTTGGACCCTTTCCTTTGGTATTCAAATTTCATGTCCTATGTTACTTTTAAGGGTGTCAAAACCGCTGCTGTTGAAATCCGGGACTAGCCATTTGTCTCCCATCATCATAATCCATCCTTGGGATAGCTGGGCCCCAGGGAAGTTCGTCTTTGCGATCGGGAAGAGGTCACGGTTAGCGTTCCGGGCGGGTTACAGAATGGCTATGTCGTGAGTCACAGGGTTGCAGGTGTTGCAGATGAAGACTATCAATATGGAAGAGCCAGTCGTACGAACCCATTTCATAGACTGTCCCAGCTGCAAGACTCATACTCTCAAGCTCAAACGAGTTGTCCAAGTTGGACGATGTAAGGGCTGCCACGAGTCATACAAGACTGTAATAGTATACGTAAAGGAGGGAAAGAAACCCAGGCCCGCCGCGAAAACGCCGACTACCAGTACTGCAGCGAGTCCAGACGCAACACTGCCGTCTTGGCAGGTGCCATCGGACAGTTCCCTTTTCGGGTCTTCGTCAACTGAGACAAGTTCGATATTCTCTGACCTCGGTTCCAGCTTCAACCAGGATGACGAGAAGCGAGAGACCTCAACGGGTAGCGAACAGTAGAAGCCTCATTCTCTGGTTAGACCGCGGGCAATCCTATCCTTCCAGAGAGGCACTCTTGCGTCGCGAGGTGTTCTGTGCAATACCCCCCCTATTTTTTGATGGGAAAATTTTCTGTCTGGCATTGATAATCGGCGAGTCTTGCGATTCAGGGCAGGATCCGGGCTTTGATCACAAAGCAAGCTAACGTGTAATTTAGGTCAGTTGCCGAACAATTTGGGGGCGAGAATTTGATGGTGTCCCAGATTCCAAATCTGGGTTTACTTTGGGCTTAGAAACTAGAAAGGACCCGATGAGGGTGCGATTTACCAGTGGTCGTAGTGTGTGAATTTCTCAATTGGCTTCCTCTTGGGACGGCCGAGTCTGACAGCTGGATAGCCTAGATAGACTAGGCATGCGATCTTAACATGTTCTGGAATCCCAAGCAGCTTCTTGACCTCCAGTTCTCCACGAGTCAGGGTTGACCCGTGAACAGTCAGGCAGGTTGCGAGACCTAGGCCATGGGCTGCAAGCATCAGGTTCTGGACTGCTGGATAGATGCTCGCGTACCGGACCTCCTCACTCTTCCCAACACGATCGAGGTCAACGCAACAATAGATTATCACGGGCACCGTCTCGGTATTCCGAAGCATCTCAGTCGCATCATCATAGACATCACGCATACGCTGAGACATTCCTGAACCACCCGCAAGCCTCTCGAGCCATGTTCTCAGCATTGGTTCCTTGAGACGCGCTTTCATCTCCGCATCACGAACCACAACGAACTCCCATGGCTGAGTATTGCTACCGGATGCGGCTTTGGACGCGGACTCGAGGATGATCCTCAACTTGTCCTCAGGAATCGGGTCAGACTTGAACTTCCGGACAGACCGAAGAGAGCTGATTCCCTCTGATACGGTCATCTCTCGCGGCATGTCGAACCGGATCTCGCCTAAGGTTAAAGACTCTCGCACCTCACACAATGAGATCATACATTGCCAGAGTATCGATATGAGCGGTTGAAAATCGCAGTCGATCTCGACGGGGTCCTAGCTGAAACAATGGAAGCATGGTGCAAACACGCCAACGAGTTTCTGGGCACGAATCTCACGCTTGCCGATCTCGATACTTGGGCGTCCTGGCGCAAGCTCGGAATTAGCAGAGAACAGTTCTTCCAGTTCTTGGACGAAGCATGGGACGACTGGGAAAGCATCCCGCCCACGGAGCCTAGGCTGGCAGAAAAAGTCCGTAAGATCGCCCGCCTGGGACAAATCGATGTTGTGACAGGACGCAGCAAAGAAAGCGTCAAATCGGCAAAGAGCTGGCTCGCCGAGCAAAAGATACCGTATCAGCGGTTCGTACGCGTTCCGGGATGGAAAGACAAGATCTTTCTCAACTACGGCGTATACATCGACGACGCTCCAGAACTGATGCCCCTAATCTCACGCAACCCGAAAATGTGGGGAATACTATACAGCCGACCCTGGAACAGAACCGTCCCCGAACTACGCCAAGTATTCAGAGTCGAAAGCTGGACAGAGATCCCAAAACTGGTCAATCGAATACAAGGCTAAGGACTGAGAAGAGCGCTTATCTCAAGATTAGTTCGATCGATTCCGGCGGATGGAGCACTACCGGGAGCCGAAGAGAGTCCTTCTTGGAATCTTTATACCGAATCGTAACGCCCCATAGATCTCTGGAAGATCTGCGATGAAAGGCGAGTTCAAGGTTCCGGAAGATGTCTACTATACGAAAGAGCATGAATGGGTCAGGCTAGAAGGAGACAAATGTAGAGTAGGAGTAACGGACTATGCTCAAAACTCGTTGCACGAAATCGTCTACGTCGACCTTCCAAAAATAGGCGCTAAAGTAACCCATATGCAAAGCCTCGGAACAGTCGAATCAGTAAAGGCCGTCGCTGACGTCTACTCCCCGATCTCAGGCACCATTATCGACGTCAACAACACTCTTTCTGATGCCCCCGAACTGGTCAACAAGAATCCGTACGGAGATGGCTGGATCACAATTATTCAGCCAGAAGATCTGAAGAGAGAACTTCCCGGTCTCATGAAAGCCCCCGACTACAAGGACTTTTTGAAGAAAATAACCGAGAAGAAATAAGAGTCCGGAGGACGACACTTTTGGTCGCCTAGGAAGTTTATCTTCGAGAATCCTCAATCCTCACACCTACTAGTGGAGTCCATGACCCCGGAAACCTTCGCCCTTCTCTCCCCACCACTGAAAGGACTGCTCCAGGCGACAGGAATCTCAAAACCCACCCCACCACAAGTCGAAGCCATCCCACTGATTGCGCAGGGCGACAATGTCCTCATTATCGCCCCCACAGGTTCAGGCAAGACAGAGGCAGCACTACTTCCACTAATCGATAGAATGATCCGGAATCCGGACAGACAGGGCATCTCACTCATCTACATTACACCGCTCAGAGCGCTAAACCGAGACCTCCTCAAGCGACTCCAAACATGGTCCAACAAGCTCGGCTTCTCGGTCGAAGTTCGACACGGAGACACTCCGGCCAAAGATCGAAGACGGATGGCAATCAAACCCCCCGACCTTCTCATCACAACACCGGAAACCCTCCAAGCAGTATTGCCGGGCAAACGGATGAGGGACCATCTTCGTCACGTCAAATTTGTCGTAGTCGATGAGATTCACGAGCTGGCAGGCGACCGTAGAGGAGTCCAACTGACCGTCGGTCTCGAGCGCCTCAGAGAGGTCTGCGCTAACGGTTTCCAGAGAGTGGGACTCTCAGCTACTGTCGGCAACCCCGAGGAGATAGCACTATTCCTCGGAGGCAATCAGCCTGTCAAGACAGTACAGATCCCACTCAACAAGCTGACCAAGTACAAGGTGCAGTATCCTGCACCAGGTGAGGAGGATCGAGACCTCGCCAGACGACTATACACTACGCCCGAGGCTGCGGCGCGGCTTACACTCGTAGACGATCTGGTAGAGGCTCACGATTCTACACTAATCTTCGTTAACAGCCGGGTCAACGCAGAACTGCTCGGATCGAAGTTCAACATGATGGACCGGAAAATAATGGTCCACCACGGCTCGCTCCCTAGAGAGGAAAGAGTTCGAGCCGAAGAAGCATTCAAGGGCGGAGAAATCAAAGGTCTCGTGTGCACATCCACTCTTGAACTGGGAATAGACATCGGGTCCGTTGATCTAGTCGTACAGTACATGTCCCCGAGACAAGTGAACAGTCTCGTTCAACGCGTAGGGCGGTCAGGTCATACTCTCACCAGAACTTCCCAGGGAGTTCTAGTTTCAGTCTCTACAGAAGATATCCTAGAATCTGTCGGAGTAATCGAGCTCGCAACAGAGGGGCGACTAGAGCACACTATTATCCACCTTGGAGCCTTAGACGTGCTCGCCCATCAGATTGCTGGAGTGTTGATGGACTCGGACGGAAGCCTTGAGATCTCACAAGCCAAGAACATCATCAAGAGAGCCCACCCATACCAAGACCTAGAGGATGGCCCGCTTGACAAGGTCATCGAATTCATGCGCAAGTTGGGATACCTCAAGAAGGATGATTCCGCACTATACCGCACTTCCAGGACCCGGTTCTACTATTTCGAAAACCTGAGCATGATCCCAGACGAACGCCGCTACCTGGTTGTAGACCTCACCAGCCAGCAAAACGTCGGCATTCTCGGGGAAGAATTCATTATCACCAAGGCACGGGTAGGACTCAACTTCATAGTCAAGGGGCGGGTCTGGCAGATCAAACAGATCACCGACGATGGAAAGGTCTACGTTCTTCCCATCATCGACCCCACCGCCGCCATCCCAGGCTGGGACGGCCAGATACTTCCCGTGCCTCGCGCCCTTGCCACCAAAGTCGGAACCTACCGAGCCATCGTGGATAAACTACTTGATGAAAACACCACGACATCGGTTGAGACCCTCTCCCAACGTTGGCCTTGCGACTCCTACGGAATAAGACGGCTAATTGAAGAAATGAAAACCCACAAAGCCACTGGAGCACCCGTTCCAACCGATCAACGAGTCCTCATCGAGGGATTTGACCGATACATCATACTTCACACCCATCTCGGAGACATACTCAACTTCACCCTCGGAGAAGTTATCGAGGAACTCTTCCGCCGGCAGGGCCTTGTCCGAATGTGGTGGTCGGACCCTTACCGAATTCTCTTTGAGATGACAGCTGACACCTCTGACTTGGATCTAGAGGATCTATTCCTGAAACAAGTCTTCGGGGTAGAAGAATCTGTACTGGGCGGGGCATGGCACGGAGTGCTTCATCGCCACTTCCCATGGCAACTCCACATGAAACACGTCGCCGAAAGGTTCGGAGCACTAAGCCGTGGACGACTCATGTATGGAGATGCAATGAAGGAACTGATGCTAAGATTTCGACTCACTCCCATCTATGACGAAACGATCCGAGAAGCGCTGATGGAACATTCTGACTTCGACGGCGCGAAAGGAATCTTCAAGCAAATCAAAGAAGGAAAAATGGAACTGAGATTCTTCAGATCCAAAGATAGGCCCACACCACTGGCCTACCACATCCTATACCGACATGTCGACATCCCCGAGCTGATTGCCCCAGAAAATGTTGCAATGGACAACATGACTCGACTGCGAGCTTCGATCGATGGACGAGCCATCGACATGTTGTGCTTCGACTGTGGCGCTCTTACCACAGAAGTCATCATCGCTAGTCTTCCTGAACATCCACTATGCCAAGAATGCGGCTCCAAACTTCTAGCTCCCCTCTTCTGGTCCAGTGGCTACGCTGCGAGCATTCTCCGCAAGAAACGAGACAAGCAGTGGCTGGACGAGAACGAGCAGAAAACTCTGACGAGAACGCGGCGTTCAGCGGACCTTGTCATTGCATACGGAAGGAGGGCTGTGGTCGCCCAGTCTGTCTATGGGATCGGACCGCAGACTGCCGGGAGGGTTCTGTCGAAGATGCAAGAGAGCGATGATGAATTCTATCGAGACCTGCTAGAGGCTAAGCTGCAATTTATCGCAACTAGGCCCTACTGGAACAATTAACAAGAGTTTCACAGCGTACTTCTCATCATACTTTTCTATGCCTGAGTCGTTCGCTGTGAATAAGCGCGGCAAATGCTCACGATCATGCTCACATGTATAGTTCTGATGGCAACCCTGGGGAAACATTGAGCCGGCGCAGGCTACCCCCAGATACTTCCTTATCGTTGAAGGCCCCGCAAACTCCAGAAAGTGTTTTCTAGGACAAAAGCGTGTCGGAAGGAAAGAGCGATGCTACTTCGCCCGATGGCCAATGCGCAGAGGGAAGTGTCAAGTGGCCTAGGGCAACATCCTTCCGGTAATCGCTCACGCCCACAACACTTTTCCCCTATGCGGGAGAATCACCTGTCCCGCTCTCGGGCACCCATTGCCAAAAAGCGGCCAAAACACGTCTGGGCGGCAATTCTTCTTACACTATCGCTCTCCGGGATTACTCTAGTAATCATTAATGGGGCCACCGGCTTGGTTGGTACGGGTGAGGACCGGGGCCAGGTTACAGTTGCTGGAGCCAACTCTTTTGTCTACTCTAGGCAATGGGGCTCGTATGGCGGGCCGATAACTCCTAACGGCGTCGCTGTGGATTCGTCAGGCAACTTGTTCATCGCTGACGCCAAGAACTACGCTGTTTACAAACTAGCAAGTGACGGATCGTTATTGACCGCCTGGGGATCCCAAGGAACTGGGCCCGGACAATTCAAGAACCCCCAAGGAATTGCTCGCGACCCCCAAGGAAACGTGTACGTTTCTGATTCGGTGAATAACAACATTCAGAAGTTTACCTCTGGCGGGAGCTTGATCACTTCTTGGGGCTCAACTGGGTCAGGAGTTGGACAATTCAGAACACCTCTCGGGCTTAGCGTCAACGCTAGCGGGTTCGTGTACGTAGTAGATCAGGGAAACCAGCGTGTTCAAATCTTCAGGAACAACGGAACATACGTAGGTTCATTCGGCGGCCTAGGCACTACTCCCGGGAAATTCCTGAGCCCGTATGGGGTGGCGGTGGATTCGTTAGGATTCGTGTATGTAAGCGACAGTGCCTCCATGTCGGACAATGTTACGAAATTCACGAAAACAGGAGGTTTTGTCTTGACTTGGGGGGGCTTGAATTCAGGGGGCACCTTGGCCGCTCCGACAATGATGGCGGTAGACAACGCGTCCAACATCTATGTGAGCGACAATTTCTGGAATAATATACAAAAGTTCAGCACCAGCAGCGGCAGCTTGATCTCGTCCTGGGGGACCGCTGGGGCATCCCCAGGACAGTTCAACGGCCCAATCGGGGTTGCGATAGATTCTCAACTGAACTTGTATGTTGGTGATTCTAACAATTTTAGGGTGCAGAAATTGTCGGCCAGTACTGGAAGCTACATTTCAAGCATTACATATCCTAGACCGGGACTGTTTTCCAGCCTTTATGACGCAGCTCTCGACGGTTCAGGTCACATCTATGTTGTAGACGAGGGAAACAATCGAGTTCAAATGTTCTCCGTGACGGGATCATTCCTGATGGCTTGGGGAACAACCGGCGATGGAACCGGGCAGTTCAACAGTCCATTCGGAATTGCCGTTGACCGTAGTGGGAACGTCTACGTTACCGATTACGGCAACAGCCGAATCGAAAAATTTCTTCCAAACGGCACTTTTAGCAGAGCATGGGGTTCCTTTGGAACCGGAAACGGACAATTCATCAATCCATACGGGGTCGCGGCTGACGGTTCAAACAACATCTACGTGACAGATTACTCAAACAACCGGATTCAAAAGTTTGACAGCGCTGGAAACTTCATCCTAGGTTGGGGCTCCCCTGGAACAGCCAACGGCCAGTTCACCAATCCAACGGGGATCGTAGTGGACGCCCTCGGCAATGTATATGTCAGCGACTCATCGAACAATCGTATTGAGAAATTTAACAGTTCGGGAGGATTCATGACCTCTTGGGGATCTGCAGGTTCTGGAAATGGGCAGTTCAATGTACCTGGACACATAGCCCTAGATTCAACCGGGAATCTGTACGTGGCTGATATATTCAATAACCGAGTCCAAGAATTTGGCAGCAACGGCACGTTTCTCACGTCCTTCGGGACCACGGGGTCGGGTAATGGCCAACTCGTCTATCCGAACGGTCTGGCTGTGGACAGCTCATGGAATGTCTACGTAGCCGATACAGGGAACCCATCAGGAAACAGCAACAACCGGGTTGAGGTTTTCTCCCCCGTTACTAGCGGGCCGCCCCCAAGCTCGGGCGGTGGCGGGAAAGGTCGCGTGCTTATGATGTGAGACTGACCTCGGAGACAAGAATGTCAACAGCATATTCACGATCAGAAATTAGCTCTTCCAAGCGCCTCTCGGAGTGAGAACCAGTACCGTGTCACGCGAAGAGGAAGAGAACGATGGCATTCTTCGACATGAAGATCAGTCAAACATCAATCCTATTTTACCTGCAAATATCGCAGGACATTTCCAAGAGAAAATGGAAAAGGGAGGGGGTTTGGGAGGATGCTCCTCCCACTTTCAGTCTAGTCTATGCTGCAACTAAGTCGACGATCAGCTGGTCTACGATAGGGGAGCCGATGCCCGATGCGAGATCATATCCTGTACTTGAGGCGAAGCCAACAGACGAGCCGACCAACTGGTCGTTGCCCATTGTAATGTCGTGGAAGTCTGTTGCGTAGCGCGCACTGTGGTAGATCGCGTAGAGGGCTGGGTTCAAGTCGCCGATCGGACCTTTACCGGCATTGGCACGAGCCTGATTCACCAAGGCGGTAATCCCCGCCCATTGTGGAGAACCTGCACTGGTTCCTCCAACAATGAAGAGGACTGGGCTTCCGAAGCCTCCGTACACGACTAGGACTCCGCCGTCGATGGCTGCGTTGTAGTCCACATCCGGACCCCTTGCTGATAGCCCGAGGCCAGCCTGATATGACGGAACTCCAAACAATAAGCTTGGCGCACCGCCAGTCGCGGAACCGAAGCTTGGTTCATTCCAGACCTGTTCACCACCGTACCCATCCGGTACACAATTCGGTGGTATGGTCCGGCCGAGCACACAAGGTCCATGGTACGAGGATAGTCCTGAGGTACACGAGAAAGGTGTGGAAGTGGGGCATGGCATGAGAGTTCCGGTTGCATTGTAGGGTAATCCCTGAGTTCCGGTTACGCCTACGTTGTGCAGGTCGGAAGCGGGAAAGTTGTTCATAGCGACGCCAAAGCCGAAGTCTGCGCCTGTGTCCCCTGCTGACGCGAAGAACGTGTCGCCTACTGCAACTCCGTTCGCATAGTTCTGTTGGGCCTGGCTGACTTGGCCAGGGTTTCCGTTTCCGGTTAGGAAGATTTCTGGGATGCCGAAGCTTTGCGAGAATATGGCGCCTGGGTACGCTGCGATGGCCGCAGCTTCAGCCTCATTGATGGCGTTTCCGGACGAGGTCGACGCTACGACGAGGACGATGTTAGCCCCTGGAGCCATGGCGTGGGCGTATTGAACGTCAAGGCTTGTCTCAATAGTCCAGCCGAATACACCATGTTTCGGATTCGCATTGATATTGACCACAGGGCAGGTGCTCGGGTCGAGCGGGGTCGGAGAATTGCCGCAGAATATTGTGAAGGACGGAGGAGGTGGGATTCCGAAGACAGTATCAAACAATGCGAGGTCACTAGCAACTGTGGGGCTTCCGAAAGCGTCAACGATCACGATTGTCTGGCCGGTACCGTCAAGAGCACCGGTGGACGGGAACTCGTATGCCTTCTTGATGAATTTCGGTGTGTAGCAGACAATGTTACCGAGAGATGCACTCTTGCAGAGAGGTATGCCTTGGGGAAGTATCGTTAGGGGTCCTAGCTGAACATAGCTCAGGCTGGGACTGTAGTTGAAGTCGCTGAAGACAGTCCCGACTCCGAGAGGCGTTGCAAGCATTAGGGTACAAACGACTAGCGCTAATATGGTTAGTATTTTCTTCATAATTACAGATCAAAACCGTCTACTCATTTAAGTTCTTGGCTTCTCGAAGATAGACCCAGATACCCATGAGATGAAATCCTTAGCCGAAGCTATTCTCAAATGCTCGTTCCCGCGAACCGACAAATGGCTTCAACAAATGAGTTCTAGGGCCGAAACAAGAGAACAAGCGCGTTCTAGCGATTCGATCGCCCGCAAGGCCCTCAACTGAGGCACCTGATGTAGCGCCACTCCAAGTTCATATTCTCCCTCTGAGTATGTCGCGACTGACTTTCGAAAATGGCCAAGATACATACACTTGTGGTAGGGAGGCTACAGACAAATTGCTACATCCTGCAATCGGACTCGGCGGCCTTGGTCGTTGACCCAGGCGACGAACCGGAAAGAATTCTTCGCTTCCTCAACGACATTGCTGTCAAGCCTAGTCACATTGTTGCCACTCATACCCACTTCGATCATGTACTCGGCGCAGACACCATTCGCGCGAAGCTCAAGATTCCATTTCTAATCCACCACGACGATCTATCCATGCTCGAGTCTATGCAGAGCCGTGTCCACCAGATCATGGGTTTCGGCGTCCCGCCACCACCGAAGGTTGACCAATTTCTCGAAGACGGAGAATCGTTAACTTTTGGGCAGGATACCGTGAGAGTCCTTCACACCCCGGGACATTCTCCAGGAAGCATCAGCCTAGTTGGCCGAGGATTCGTCCTGACTGGGGACGCATTGTTCAACCAGTCCATTGGACGAACAGACCTTCCAGGAGGAGACTTCGACACGCTAATACATTCCATAACAAAGCGCTTGTTCAGGCTAGATGACGATACCATAGTCTATCCCGGTCATGGTCCAGAGACAAGCATTGGTGACGAAAAACTGGCCAACCCCTTTGTGGGGCAAGTTGCCAAACGCATTCCCTAGGTCCCGTAGCAACATCTCAAAGGCACCGCAAACTGAAAGAAAGTCTGGTCTTGTCCGTTGAACAAGGTTCTGGATGGGTCAGAGATCGCTCCCAAAAAGCGATTAGGATTATCTACCGCAGTAGCCCTCTAGATAGTATGAAGAAATCCGAAGAAGAATGGAAGAAGCAGCTGGACACGGAAACCTTCCAAGTTTTGAGAAAGAAAGCAACCGAACGACCCTTTACCGGAAAATATCTCCACAACAAAGAAGAGGGAATGTATGTCTGCGCCGGATGCGGAACACCACTATTCTCATCCGATACAAAGTTTGACTCCGGAACAGGCTGGCCCAGCTTCTGGTCCCCGGCAGAAAAGGAGAATGTTGAAGAAAAATCCGACCGCAGCCTCTTCATGAAAAGGGTTGAGATTCTATGCAAGCAATGCGGCGGTCATCTAGGCCACGTTTTCGAAGACGGCCCTCAGCCTACGGGACTACGGTATTGTGTCAACTCCCTTTCCCTAAATTTCAAGAAAACCGACGGGAAAAACGCATCCGCTGAACCCAAAGAATAATCCACATCGTCTTTCAGCGAGCAGCTTGCGGTACACTGAATCTAGTGCAAGCCACCGTTAGAGATATGAACGTGCATTAGCTCGAGAGGACCCAGCGAGCACCTCACAATAATCGGATGGAAGAACGGCTGCCTGGACTAGACGTTGTAATCATCGCATCATTCCTCCTGGCTTTCAAAGCCATCCTAATAGAGGGTAGCGAGGTCGCGATTCTCTCTCTTGCTACAATAAAACAGATCGGTCGGAGAAACGTCTTCCTCGGCGTCGCCCTCGGAGGCCTCGGGTCTGTCGTCACGTTTCTAATCGTCGAACAAGCCTTCCTTGCACTAAAGACGCTCTCCGAAGCGCTCGTCAACTTGATACCTGGAGTTGTCATCCTCTACTTTTCCTATCGTTTTCTGCGAGGATTCGTCAAATATTATTTCCGAGGAAAATCGTTCAGAGCGAAGATGGAAAAATGGAGCGACGAAGTCGTCGAGAAAGACCGGAAGCACAGCGAAGGCCTCAAGACGACAGAAGGCCAAATACCATTCTCGATCCGAAACTCGCTCCCAGTTTTCAGCATCACAATGACAGAAGGATTTGAAGCAAGCCTCATCCTCGCATCAGCGGGAGCCTTCAACATACAATGGACCCTTGTAGGCGCACTAGCGAGCCTTATCCTCCTCATTGTAGTTTGCGCGTTCTCCTATGACTACCTGATGCGAGTTCCAAGATGGCTGCTCGATCTCGTTGCAGGCATCGTCCTCCTCTCCTTCGGTTCGTACTTTTTCATCTCAGGGATACTAATCGCAACAGGCGTTATCTCCTGACGGGAGACGTTTTGCGACCTCCCCCCTGAGTCCATGAGTAAGAAAGGCCGATGAGATTTGCTTTCTGCGAGCCGGCTGAATCTCCTAGCTTCAATCCAAGCACTTCCCAGAGATCTACGGCTCCTCTTTCTGTCACTGTTCCTCTGGACCTTCGGCCTAGGACTTTACAATTACATTTGGCCATTGTATCTGCGAGACCTCCAAGCGTCCCCGAGTGATGTGGGTCTAGTATTCTCTATCGGGTTCCTCGCCCTGGCCGTGAGTATGATTCCCGGAGGAATACTGGCGAACAAGTACGAACTGAAAGCGTTGCTGATTATAGGCTGGGCAATGAGCATCCCACCCCCTCTCATGTACTATTTCGCTAGAACCTGGACAGATGTGATTCCCGGAATAGTCTTGTTTCAAGTATCGGGGTTCAATGTTCCTGCGTTCAACGCCTACATCGCAGGAGCTGCCGAGAGAGCCAAGTCCGCGTCCAACTTTGGCGTAACCTGGGCATCAGCTCCACTGGGAGCAGTCTTCTCACCGTTGGTCGGAAGCGTTGTACTCAATTGGATCCCTGTAAGAAGCATCTTCATTCTTACATTCGTGTTCTTCTCGATCTCAACGATAGTTCTCTTCTTCATGAAGCCCCAGCCTCCACTGGAAAGCGACGCTCGGTCTCCTCGACTTGAATTTCCCAAGTCGCGTCGAGAAGGATCCCTCCTTCTCTATCTAGCCGGAGCCGCGCTTGCCTGGAGCGTAGCCTCACCCTTCATACCGCTCTACTTCCAAGACGCTCTCAGCCTAGGCCCTTCTATCATACTACTTCTTGGCGCCCTGCAATCTCTGGGTGCCGCCGTCTTCGCCATTCTCCTCGGGAGAAGAGCGGATGCGAAGAGTCAGGGCGGGACCATGGCTATGGGTCTTCTTCTGTCTGCAACGGGCCTTATCGGAGTTCTTCTAACGAGAAATCTCTTGTTGGCGTTTCCACTTGTCTTCCTCATTGGAGGAGCTAGAGCGCCGAGCCTCGTTGCCTACTCCATTCTTTCGACCGTGCGGAAGGGAGCTTCGAGAGCCGGTCAGTTCGGGTTCTACCTGACCCTGGAGAGCCTAGGGTTTGTACTTGGATCCTACTTAGGCGGTTTACTCTACACTCTCACCCCGATAAGCATCTTCTACACAACCTCGATGTCGTTCGTAGCGCTTGCAATCCTGGCCTGGCTGAGCTTCCGGCAGAATGCGAATCCTCGCCGTGAAGGCGAATAGTGAAACCAGTAGCTGCCGTTATCTCGCAAGAATCAAGGTTCACTTTAGCTTTTGCATACTATCGTTTCTTCCCATAGATTGCATAGACGATTCCCTGCGTTAGTGGAACAGGCCTTGTGTCGGGCAGCCCCTCCTCGATCATCAGGGTCGCAATCTGAGGTCCTGTTCTAGACTTTAAGATGGAACGGCCGAGGTATGAAAGCGTTCTACCCCAAGCCTTTGAGACGATTCTTCCGAAGATGGGAAAAAGTCCGAGGAGGTAGTCGTAGTAGAATAGTCGGAAGATCCTGTTTGGGGGCCGGGCGAAGTCGAGAGAGATCACGACACCGCCTGATGTTGTTGCTCGAGCCATCTCCCTGAATGTTAGTCGCGCATCAGACACATTTCTAAGCGCAAGGCTGATCGATGCAGACCCGAAACAATTGTCTCTGAACGGCAGGTTCTCAGCACGGGCCAAAACCCAGTCGGTTCTCCCGGTCAGCCCTTTCTGTCTCAACCTTTCCTTTGCGGTTTGCAACATTGAGAGAGTCAGATCGACACCGACTACTAAGCCGTTGTTGGCGATCGCGTTTGCAAAATCCGCAGCCAAGAGTCCCGTACCGGTGGCCACATCGAGTACTACGCTGTCAGGTTGAGGCCGAGCTTGTTCGACCACGAAGGCTCGCCATTTTCTATCTTGGCCGAAACTGAGGACCCCTAAGAGCAGGTCGTATTCTAACGGAACCTTGGAGAAGAGGCTGCGGACGTAGCGGGCCTTGGAATCGTACACAGTCTACGCGACTGTAGGTTGCGCCTTCTTAGCTTCGGCTCGAGTAAGAGCATAACCGACCGCCCCAATGCCTGCCACAACGAGTACGACAAAGAGGACAACAGGTACGAGAGAAAGCGCGATTGTGCCTACAAACCATACGGCTCCGAGGACAGTGACGAATGCGCCCCAAGCGAGGATCATTGATCGAGGCGGGGCGTAACGATCATCAGGACCGGTGAATGTGAATGCAGCTATGACAAGCCAGACCCCGAACGCCAAAAAGACAAGCGGAATGCCAGAGAACGGGTTTAGCCCAGCGACCCCGACAACGGAGAGGAGCATTACGGTTCCGAATATTATGAGGAATGCTCCTCCGTTCAGTGGAGCCCATGGAACCCGCGTCATTCTGATCTTGTCGAACTGGCAGGCGTTCCGGTTTATAGTTCTATTGTAATCATCACGATGAGTGCTGGGTATATCGCCAGTTGTCAGACGTGATCGTACGCGTTGTTCTGCTCAAAGTTTCCTGAGCGCATGTCCTGCTCGATCTCTCTCAGCATAAGGATCCTCTTGTAGGTGGGCGGATGCGTCATGAAGAGCTCTGTGGCCTTCCGCCAGTTTGACTTGGCTTCCTGCTCCATAGCAGCTTCTAGCTCTCGCTCGTCGAGGACGCCATCCTTGTCAAGATCATATTTCGACTTCTGCTCCATTATACTCGCAACGTCCTGTTTTGCCTGAGCAGGGTCCTCGATAAAGAAGGCTCGGGCTCCGTGAGGCTGGCCGGGGGCGAGAGACAGGCCGTAAGCGATCTTGGTAAGGGCACTTTCCAGCTCTCGCGGCTGCTGGGTAAGAAATGCAGAATAAGCATCTGCATAACTCTCCCGAAGACGAGTGAGTCGGAGTGCTAGGAGGGTGGTGAGAATATAGACTGCGTAGGCGGCGACCGCGACGATAATCAAGAGTCCAGCGCTGTTATTCTTGTTGCTGCGGCCGCTGTAGCCGCTGGCGATGCCTCCCCAGAGAACAGAGCGGGCGATGAGATACGCGACTAGCGGAATTGCGCTAATCATCGTCACTACGATGAAGTCGCGATGCTTTACATGACCGAGCTCATGCCCTATGACTCCTTCTATCTCGCTCTCATCCAGACGCTGAAGTAGGCCCTGATGGACTGCGAGCGTGGCGCCTTTGCTGGTTCGTCCGAACACGAACGCGTTAGGAGTCGGGTCGGGTGAGACAGCGAGCCGGGGCATCGGAATACCTGCCTTCGAGGCGAGCTGGCTTACCTTCGCTTCAAGCCAACTATTCTCCCCAGGGGCCAAGTAGTGCAAACGACTTGTCGCACGGACGATTACAGGACCGATTAGGTACTGAAGCAGTATTATGAAGAAAGCGCCTACTAGGCCGAGAACTAGTCCTGTGAGAGGGTCTAGGAAGAAGGCGGATATGACGAGGAGGAGGCCGAGGAATATGGCGAAGACTAGAATTATCGTGAAACCCATTGTGCGCTTGAGAGCGCCGAGTCCTGCCAATTCAGCTTCCTTGGTCTAGAGAGCTTAATTCGGCCTTCATTAATTCATTCCTAGAACAATCGGGGAGAGACAGTGGCGGACATTGTTTCGGAAATAGAATGCGAGAATTGTGGCGCGCCTCTCAGTATTAACCCTGGAGAGATCGTTTCGACTTGCCGCTACTGCGGCTATACTGCGGTTGTTGGGGCGGATCAACCGTTCCAGCTAGAACACAGTCTCATCATCAACAATAACAACGCTGCGAGTATCGAAAACGCTCTTCGCGACTGGATGAGGGAGGGATTCATGAAGCCTGGAGATCTCGCGAAGAAGAGCAAGATTTTGACGTTGGAGTTGCGGTATCTTCCATTCTGGTTGGTTCCTGTCCAAGCAGCGAGCAGCTACGAAGGAGTGCTAGAGAGGATTTCACCGCCTTCGCCTAGAAAGGGTGTGATCGACCGAGATTATGATTGGCTAGTATTGGGAAGAAAGGGAGCGCAGTTTCCGACACGGGAGTACAGTATCCCGAATATCGGGAAGATTCCTTTCGATTTCAAGAGAATAGATTCGGGAGCGAACTTCCTCAACAGCGAGATGACTATTGAGGAGGCAGTTCAGCGCGCTAGGGATGAGGTCGAGGCGAACCAGAGGTTCTTGGCTAAACAAGAAGTGGACCAAATAACGTCCTTCGATACCGATTTCAAGGTTGATAGGCCGACGTACATTCACGCACCGATCTGGTTCAGCACTTACGAATACAAGGGCCGAAGCTATAACGGGCTTCTGGACGGAAGCTCAGGAGCAGTTCTACGAGCGGACATTCCACAAACAGATTTCAAAATGATCTGAGCGTCTACAAGAAAAACGGATGGTTGGGTATACTGTAGTTTCATGCGTAGAGCATGCGAGCTTGGCTGTAAAGTCAGCTTTCGCTACGAAACGACTTTCGGAGAAGTACACAGTTATGTGTCACGATAATGGTCTATTGGTCATGACCACGAATGCCTGCCTAAACCAATTCTGGGGGGTATCAGCTTCGCCACTCTTGCGTCGCGAGGCGCGATCGCTAAGACCCCCCTCCCCCGTTGAATATCTGGCATCTGCGGGTGATTATGGACGGGTCTCAGGATTCAGGGCGTGGTCTGGGCTTGGATGCCAAGGTGAATCTAGCAGGCGTCAAGAACGATTTGCTAGGAAATCTAGGGAAGAGTTCCTAGAACCGAGATCATCGCCGAAAATGGGCGATTCTGAAAGCTTTCCCTGTCAGCCGAAATTGAGACATTGGTACGAGGCCAGTTATTATCGAACGAAAGGCGGAATCTCAGTTGAGAAATTCGACCGTTGATCCCTGACAAAGCAGTGAAGGTCGAGGCGTACTGTTCCACAGCCAATCTTGGAGCCGGATTCGACGCTTTCGGACTAGCACTCGGCAAATATGCCGACCGAGTTCAGGTCAAAACTGCGAGAACACGAATTGTCAAGATCATGATCCTAGGACCCTACGGCAGGGGGCTGCCGATTTCCCCCGACAAGAATTCTGCTGGTCCCCCAGCCCGAGCATTACTTGATAGGAGCAGACTGGACAACGGTGTTGAGATAACTATCGAGAAGAATATTCCGCCCGGTCTAGGTCTTGGCAGCAGCGGCGCAACGGCCGCAGCATGCACGCACGCAATGAACCACCTCCTAGAGCTCCATCTTCCCCCCGATGAATTGGTCAAGATTGCCAGTCTCGGAGAGGCCGCTTCTTCAGGGTCAGCCCATACAGACAACGTAAGCGCATCCTTGCTCGGGGGATTCGTAATAGCTTACGGGGACCCTTTGAGAACCATCTCCACAAGAGCGCCAGCCAAGCTCTCCGTTGTTGTCGTCTCCCCGAATATTCGGCTTCCAAAAAACAAAACAAGCCTCGCTAGGAAGTTGGTTCCGAAGACGATCGGGGTCAAGGAGGCGGTTCTCAATATCGGACGAGCATCAGCCATCGCCCTAGGCTTTGCAAGAGGAGATATCGAACTGATCGGGAGCGGAATGGAAGATGCAATTGCAGAACCCCGAAGAGAGAAACTTGTCCCGGGCTACAAAATGGTCAAGAAGGCAGCGCTTAGCGCACATGCAAGCGGGGCCGCGATCAGCGGTGCGGGTCCCAGTGTAGTTGCATTCGTCGACAAAACCAAGCAGGACCCCAAGAAGATCGGAAGAGTAATGGTGAAAGAATTCTCGAAGAATAACGTTGAATCCACTTTCTTCGTAACTAGCCCGGCCGGCGGAGCCCGCATCATCAGGGGCAACTAGTCCAATTGTTGCACCACAAGCTCCAGTGCTTCGACTGTCAAAGAGAACCCGCGGCCAGTGAAGCCGATTTCCGGTGCACGATCTGCGGTGGACTACTAGAAGTAAAGTTCGATCTCAAGGGAAAGAAGAAACCAGCTTGGGACCACAGACAACTCTCAGTGTGGAAGTACAGAGAGATCCTCCCCATCGAAAATGAAGAATCTATTGTGAGCCTCGCTGAAGGAGGAACAGGGCTCCATAGGTGCAGGCGCCTTGGACGCGAACTCGGCCTCCAGAAACTCTATGTCAAGAACGAAGGTGAAAACCCAACTGGCTCTTTCAAAGACCGAGGAATGACAGTTGCAATCTCAAAAGCGAAGGAGCTCGGAAAGAAGAAAGTTCTCTGCGCGTCAACCGGGAACACGGCGGCTTCGCTAGCTGCTTACTCGGCGCGAGCTGGCATGGAATGCATAGTTCTCGTCCCGAAGGGAAAGGTCGCAGGTGGCAAGATGCTCCAAGTTACAATGCATGGAGCCAAGATAATTCAGGTCAAGGGAGACTTTGATCAAGCCTTCGTAACAGCTCTGGAGCTAACGAAACGGAGGAGAGAACTCTACTTGATGAATTCCCTCAACCCATACAGACTCGAAGGACAAAAGACCCTTGCCTTCGAGATCTCTGACCAGCTTGACTCGAAAACACCCGACACTGTAATACTGCCTGTCGGAAATGGAGGCAACATCAGCGCCGCTTGGAAAGGCTTCACCGAGTTCCAACAACTATCGATCGCAAAGACGAGGCCCCGAATGATCGGGATTCAGGCAGAGAAGGCCTCACCGATCGCGAAAGCTGTGAAAAGAAGAGAGAACAAGATTCGCCCAGTTCACAATCCGCAAACAATCGCGACCGCAATCAGGATAGGATCTCCAGTAAACTGGCCCAAAGTCCTCAAGGCCATAAAAGAATCGAAGGGAACTGCCGAAACAGTAACCGATTCTGAAATCCTCGAGGCTCAGAGACAACTTGCAACCCTCGAGGGAATTTTTGTAGAACCAGCAAGCGCCGCCTCCATCGCGGGACTAAAGAAGCTCAAGGCGAACAGGAGGGTCGATCCATCGGAAGCCATTGTGTGCGTGACGACAGGCCATGGTCTGAAAGACCCCTCGATTCTGGACCGCCTGTCCAAATCCCAGACTGGTTACAACCTCGAAATTACTGACCGAACTAGCCTAGACACCCTCGAGCGGGTCCTTTGAGAATCATACTGGCCGGCTTCGGAACCGTCGGCCAAGCTCTCGCAGAGGTTCTTCAACAAGACGCGGACCGAATCGTGCAAGCTTACGGATTCCGTCCTCAAGTTACCACCATTGTCGACAGTCAAGGGTCCTGCTCCGACGACGCAGGCCTCGACATCTCGCTAGCACTGAAAACAAAGAAAGAATATGGAACGATCGGCAAGTATCCACGAAAGGGCCGCCGGAACAGCGATAGCGCTCACATAATCTCTAACAGTGAAGCGGAAGTTGTTGTTGAGACAACGCCCAGCAACTTCAAAGACGCAGAACCCGGGCTCTCCAATATCAAAACTGCGCTCGCCAGCGGAAAGCACGTGGTCACAGCGAACAAGGGCCCTCTGGCACTGGCAATGCCCGCGCTGCTCGAACTAGCCAATCACCGCCACCGACAGCTTCGTTTCAGCGGAACAGTAGGTGGAGGAACGCCATTCCTCGATTTCGCTGCCAAATGTATGCCTGGAGAGAGAATCGTACGAGTTAGAGGGATCCTCAACGGAACAACAAATTATATCCTTACTAGAATGGAAACTGCTTCCCTGACTTTCGAGAAAGCTCTGGCAGAGGCACAGAAGAAAGGGTATGCGGAAAAAGATCCTACAAATGACGTCGAAGGATTTGATACCGCCGCGAAGATCGTAATAATCGCAAACTGGGTTCTGAAAAAAAGGTACAGTCTTCGAAACCTGGACATAACGGGCATCACTAAGGTCACACCGCAGAAACTCAAACAAGCCAAAGCCTCAGGGGCCAAAATCAAACTTCTTGGCAGAATCGAAGAATCTTCCGCCTCCGTAGCTCCAGAAGAAGTTCCCACCGAGGACCCCACATGCGTTCCAGACACCCTGAATGCGCTCACATTCTCGACGGAGCACGCCGGTGACATAACCCTCATCGGGCCTGGCGCCGGAGGCGAGAGAACGGCTAGCGCAATAGTTCGAGACCTCGTCAGTATACGCCAAGAATACGCGGCATAGAGGAACAATATTGAAGCTCGTTATGAAGTTCGGAGGCACATCGCTCGCAAACGCCGCAAGAATGAAGAATGCAGCAATAATAATCCAACGATACTCTCCCAAGAACAAGGTTGTTGTTGTAGCCTCTGCGATTGGAGATACAACAGACCAACTCACCGAGACCGCGGAACTCGCGAAGAAAGGAGATCTACGACGAGCAAGAAAACTCCTCTCCAAGATTCAACTATCCCATCTCAAGATCGCACGCATGGTTGCGGGTAGGAAAGAGACCAGAGAACTCCTAGCAAAAATAGAACAGCTCAACTCCGAACTTGAGCGGACAGTAGAGGGAATTGCGCACCTCAGAGAACTTACGTCCCGGAGCCGCGACTATCTACTCTCCTTCGGCGAGAGACTGTCCGCTCCGATTCTCGCAGCGACACTTTCGACGATCGGCCTAAGAAGCCAGGCACTAACTGGTGCTGAAGCCGGGATTGCAACAGATGACAATTTCGGAGAGGCAAAGCCCCTCATAGAGATCAGCTACCACCAAGTCCAGCAACGGCTGGACCCTTTTTGGAGTCGCAAAGTGATTCCGGTGGTAACAGGGTTCATTGCTGCCACAGTCGACGGAAGCATTACAACCCTAGGACGAGGAGGATCTGACTACACCGCCACACTGCTAGCGGCTGCATTGGGAGCAGACGAGATATGGATATGGACTGACGTGGACGGGTTAATGACCGCCGACCCTAGAATCGTCAAGGACGCCGTTCTTCTCCCGAGCATTTCGTTCGGTGAGGCGCTAGAATTGTCCTATTTCGGAGCCAAGATGATGCATCCTCGGGCGCTGCAGCCTGCAGAACAGAAGAAAATCCCGGTTCGGATCAGGAACTCGTCCCACCCAAGTCAGAATGGGACTCTCGTGTCAGCCACTGAGTCTCATAATGGAGGCAAGGTGGTGAAAGCTGTTTCAATCATCAGGGACGTAGGCATAGTGACCGTAAGCGGGAGCGGGATGATGGGCGCTCCCGGAGTAGCTGCAAAAGTCTTCCAGACACTCGGTTCAAACAATGTCAACGTGATGATGATATCTCAGGGTTCTTCTGAAGCCACTATATCATGTGTTGTTGCGAATAGAGACGTTGATCGCGCCGTTAGGGCTCTTCAATTGGCGTTGATGGGGCAGGGATTTGTGGATAGAATAGCCGATGCGAAGGATGCCTGCATCATTGCTGTCGTTGGATCCGGAATGAAGGGAACCCCAGGAGTGGCTGCTAGAATATTTACGGCGGTCGCGAAACGAAAAGTGAATGTCCGTATGGTCGCGCAAGGCTCCTCCGAGTACAACGTTTCCTTCGTAGTATCTCACGACGAAGGCCCAGATGCGGTGAGGGCGATTCACGAAGAATTCAGTCTTGGTCGCTGAGTCTCTCGCTCAGCTTAACGCATGATGGTGACGACATCCTTGTCAGCCGGAATATGGTCAAGACTCACGCGCTGACCAGTGAATTTTACACTGGACCCTGAAACAAAAGCGTACTTGGCCCCCTCGACAAATCTGGGGCTTATCTTTTTGCAAACATCCCGCAAAGTCGAGCCAGCTGGAAGAATCAGAGGTTTCTCGAAGTCTGCATCACCGTCAGGACGCTTCAGATAGATTCGGATGAAATTGAGGGTGTCCCAGATTTTTTCGGCGAGAAGGTCCATGTTCAATCCCTTCTCGGCGGATATGGGCACGAAATCGCTCCCCATCTGTTTCTTCGCAGCCGCAAGATATTGCTCATTCACTAGGTCCACCTTGTTCAGAACAACTAACGAGCGAGCATATCTCCGGTTTCCGGTCAAGACATCAATCAATTGTTCATCTGTGACATCTTCTCGTACCAAAATGCCGCCATTACTAATCCCGTACGCTTCGACTATTCCCTTGACGGTTGCCGGAGTTAGTTTCGTAAGCTTGACACTCGTGGTCAGAGCTAGGCCTCCCTTACTCCCCCTCGTGACAATCACGTCAGGAGGTTTCTGGTCGATCCGAATACCCATCGCATGAAGCTCATTCTTCAACAACTGCACCTGCCCCGGTTGAAACACGTCCAAGACCAGCAGGACCAGGTCCGCGTTTCGTGCGACGGAGAGAACTCTCCTTCCCCTGCCCCGTCCCGAAGACGCGCCACTGATGATTCCTGGAAGATCCAGAATCTGAATGTCAGCTCCATTGAGACGCAGAATCCCCGGAACAACCGTGAGAGTTGTGAAGGCGTATGCTGCGACTTTCGACTTCGCATTCGTCAACCGGTTCAGAATGGTCGACTTGCCAACGCTAGGCAGGCCGATGAGAACAACCGTTGCATCTCCACCCTTGCGGATCTCGAAAGCCGGGCCTCCACCTTTCGAGGTTGAAGTTTCCAGCTCTTCGCGCAGGCGGGCGAGTTTAGCCTTGAGAAGCCCAAGGTGGTGTTCGGTTTTTTTGTTGATCTGGGTCTTCTTCATCTCCTCCTCGATCTGCTTAATCTTCTCTGGAAGACCCACTTTCCCCGACTCCTAGTTTCCCTCTATACCTACGAACGGGTATTGTGAACCTTGCTTCGCGATAAGAGCGACCATAAATTCCTAGCCAAAATTGCGCCAGAACGGCAACGAATCGAGCAATCTCGGCCGCTAGAAACCTGATTCCTCCATCGTGGATTCTATATAAACAGGGAAGGAAGCATCTAGAGTAGAACGGCGAAAACAAGCACGATCAAACCACTTCTATTAAGGAGGACGATCGCGGCCATGGCTGAGAACTGGGTAGACGAACGCGACAAGGCAATCCTCGAAACAATCTACTACTGTGAAAATTGCAACATGGTCCTAGAACCAGGGGACGGCGACGTGGAACGACACAAGAAAGACCTTTCACATCACAAGATGCGTAAAGTCTTCATCGTCCGATGTGGAAACTGCGGAAGCATAGTAACCGACAGCCACGCCCAATACAGCCCCGAAAGAAACCAGTTCTGGTGCAAGAACTGCATCGCCGAAACAGGCGTCCAGCGCTTCCACACCGCCTAGCATTTCCTTTATACTCAGCCTGGCCAAATGAACTTCGACAAATCTCGGTGTCTCTTTGAATATCGACCTTGTAAGAAAACAGATACCCGTCACCTCCCGACGCGCCTACTTTGATAATGCAGGAACTGGTCCGCCGTCCATACCGGTGCTCAACGCGATTAACGAGTTCATGGCTGACTGGCGAGAGTATGGCGAGAACTGGGAAGAATGGCTGCCACTCATCATCGAATCACGCCGGCAATTTGGAAAGATGATCGGTGGAGTCCCCCTCGACGAGATAGCGTCCGTCCCAAACGTCACCAGCGCGCTCATCAGCCTGGCCAGCAGCATCAACTACAAACCAAAAGGCAACATCGTTATCAGCGAACTCAACTTTCCAACCAACATCTACTTGTGGCACCTCCAGAAAAAACACGGACGAGCCAAGGACGTCCGCCTGCTCCACCGCGACAATAACGGCACCATCCCACTCGAACAGTGGGAGAAAGCAATCGACGACGACACCTCGATCGTCTCAGTCGACTACGTCTCCTGGACCAACGGCTGTCGAGAGAAAATTCGAGAGATCACAAAGATCGCGCACGAACATGGTGCGTTTGTCATCGCTGACTCGTTCCACGCTCTAGGCGTCTTTCCAATAGATGCTCGGCAAGACGGAGTCGACGCGCTAGTATGTGGAATGTACAAGTGGATGCAAGGACCCCACGGGGCAGCTTACGTCTACACTAAACGCGATAGAATGAAGGAGCTTGACCCGAACTATATCGGCTGGCATGGAGTCCAAGACTCGGTTGTAAGGAGGCTCACGAGCCAACAAGATCTGTTCGGAAAGCCGTTCAACATCGAAGAGACGATACCCGCGCCAGACGCGACAATGTTTGAAGGTGGAAGCTGGGGAGTAATATCGATCGTAGGCGCCAAAGCAGCCCTCGAATTCGCGTTGAAACACGACCAGACAGAAAGATCCCACCGAGTCCTCAAGATCACAGACCACTTGATCGAGGGATTGAAGAAGAA
>VBAY01000162.1 GCA_005883085.1 Candidatus Bathyarchaeota archaeon | reverse complement strand
AAGCACTGGAGATGTTCCGCGAGTTCAATGTGACTGTGAGCGGGGTCGTCGTGAACCAGGTATATCCTAAAGAGTTGAAGGACCAGCCGGATGTTCCAGTCTTTTTGAAGAACAAGATATCCTCCCAGCAAGAATACGTACAACGGATCCAGAGCGAGTTCGGGAGTCTCATCAAAGGAATTGTGCCAATGCTTGACCGAGAGCCGAAGGGTCTGAAGATGATATCGAATGTAGCAGACATACTCTACGGATCATAACCGGCCATGGAGACAACGAAACTGGGCCTGCCCTTCCCTTCTTTCATAGCCGGAAAGAAGGACTTGAAATATCTCTTCTTCGGCGGGAAGGGAGGAGTTGGAAAGACAGCAGTAGCCGGTGCAACGGCCTATTATCTCTCGGAATCGCTTGGAAGGAAAACACTGATCTCCTCCACTAATCCTGTCCACAGCCTCTCTAGCCTGTTTGGCCAGGATCTCTGGAAGAAGGGGACCCAGAAAGTTGAAGGAACAAGGAACCTCTACGCCGACGAGATCGACATTTCCTCAACCATAGAGAGATACAAGGGTGAGATCAAGGATCGGCTCGTCCAATTTCTGAAGTTCGCAGATATTCCTGTGGATGTTGAGCCTTTTATCGAGATCGCTACGACAAATCCTTCATTCGAGGAGTCGGCGATGTTCGATGACATGGTTGACTTGATGCTGAACGAAAAGTATGACGCGTACGTTTTCGACACGGCACCGGTCGCGCACACGTATAGACTGCTGGGTATGTCCAAGGTCTACAACCTCTGGCTCAACAAGATGATCAAGAGCCGTGAAGAGTCCATGTCTCTGCGGGCAAAACTTTCTTTCCGGAAAGAGAAGATAGTTCAGGAGCTGAAAAAGGACCCGCTTCTAATCTCGCTAGCCGGAACCAAGAAGAAGACAGAGGAGGCCAGAAAACTACTCACCGACTCGGAAAGGACCGCGTTCTTTTTTGTGACCTTGCCACTCGCCCTCCCTATCGCGGTGATTGAACGGTTCATTACTTGGGTCCAAGCCTTCCAGATTCCTATTGGAGGAGTAATCGTTAACGAAGTTATTCCAACGGTTACCTCCGAAAAACTGTCTCCCTATGTCGCGAACCGGACGAATGAACAGGCGGGATACTTGAAACTGGCCGAACAGAAGTTTCCGGGAATGATAAGAGCTGTGCTGCCTTTGTTCGAGAGGGAGGTTAACGGCGTGGATATGGTTTCTAAGATGGCTCAAAGCCTGTCTTTAGACTCGGAAACGAGAATCTAAACGGTTTTACTCCTATTATGCTTTATAAAGCCTCAAACTACCAGCTACTCTTATATTTTCGGCGACTAGCTCCGCTACGTGATCTCGATTGTATGAATCGCTCATAGTAATGCTGAGCGGTATCATCGTCTATAGCGTCGTCTATCAGTTCTATGTGAAATGGTTCGACCGGAGCGTGGTGCAGTCTGATCCCAAGCGTCCGACGCCAGCCCATACGTACATGGATGGTGTCGAGTTCTTTCCATCAAACAAGTATGTTATGCTGGGCTGGCACTGGAAGAGCATCGCCGCACTCGGACCAGTGACAGGGCCCGCCTTAGCAATAGTCTGGGGGTGGTTGCCCGGGTTTCTCTGGATACTGATCGGAAATTCGTTGTTGGGCTGGTTGCACGACTACAATTCGATGGTTTCATCGGTAAGAAACGAGGGCGCATCTCTTGGACCTTTAACGTACCAGCTAATAGGAACTAGGGCTCGAAAGGTCCTTGTCGCCTTTCTAGCGTTCTACTCTATCCTCATATTCGCAGCTTTCCTGGGTGCGCTTCTTCCTGTGGTCAAGGGCACGGGCGCGGGAGGTGCGGCCGCGATGGTATCGTTCCTTCTGATCGCAACAATAGGAGCCGTGTCTGGCTTCGCAATATTCAGGGCCAAGATCAATGTTGTTGCGGTTACCGGAATTTCTCTAGCAGCAGTCGCTCTATCCGTTTTTCTCAGCCAGGTCGTGTTTGGAACGGTGATCAACTCAGCCTTCGTCTCCGCCGTACCCGATGTACAGTTGCAAGAGGATATCCTCTTGTTCGCCATGCTAGGATTCAGTTTTCTCGGAGCGGTCTTGCCGCTCTGGAGTTTTGCAATGCCGATAAACTATCTGGGATTCTATGTGGCCTACTTCGTGATCGCGGCAATCATAGGAAGCTCGTTCGTTGCGCCTCAGACTTTTGCTCAGCCTCTCTTCACCAACTGGTTCGCGCCCGTCTCGATAGGCGCCGGGTCCGGGCTGATCAGTACGATATCGTTTCCTCTATGGCCTCTTCTCTTTGTAACTATAGCCTGCGGTGCGTGCTCAGGTTGGCACGGCCTGATTGGTTCGTCTCTTTCATCCAAGCAGCTGGACAATGAGGCAGACGCTCACTTCGTTGGTGGAGGTGGTATGCTGCTTGAGGGGATTCTAGGGCTGACATCAGTGGTGGCGGTTGGGGCCCTTACGTCGACGAAAGGTGGTGCTCTATCGCTCTATGTGAATGGCGGAGCCAAGTATCTTAGCAACCTGCTAATCCCATCAGCCGCATCGACCGCGATCATGGCCCTGATGGTTCTGATACTAGGGCTCACGCTGACCCAGCTAGCCCTCCGGTTTGCGAGGCTAGCTATCTCAGAGATGGTCGGACGGCGTTTTCTCAAGAACATCTACGTCACCTCGATTGTCGTGTCGATAATCACATTCTTGCTTACGAGCACGAGGTTCAGTGCGCCTTGGGGTTTCATCTGGACCCTGTTTGGTGGCTCCAACCAACTCCTCGCCGGCGTAACACTCCTTGTCACCACACTATGGCTCGCAAAGATCCGAAGGACAACATTGTTGACGGGTATACCGGCAGTATTCATGCTAGGCACAACCATCGTTGCGCTAGGCTATACTGCCTATGCCACGCTCGACATTGCTATGACGACGAGCACACCATTGAAGATCTACGGAAACGCGATTGCGGGCGGAATCGCGATAATACTGACGATTCTTGGCATAGTGCTGTCATATGATGGTTTCCGCGCCTATCGGCGGATCAGAGTCGGGGCGGTCAGCGCGCCATCCGTGATTCCGGGATCAGTGCTCGCCAAGTCTACCAAAGCGGAGACGCCGCAACCAAGCCTCACTAACGAGTTCGCTGAAAAGTAGATAGCATCATGTAGGGTGCCGGCCTCCTAGTCACTGGTCTTGGCCTTCGTCTTCTCAGATATC
>VBAY01000161.1 GCA_005883085.1 Candidatus Bathyarchaeota archaeon | reverse complement strand
TCCAAGCCGGAGCCGGCCAAGAGCCATTCGAGTGATGTATTTCGCTTCAGTTGGGGAAGCTTTCCCCAAGAGGCTTGTCAAATGTCTAAGCTTAGAGTCGATGGAGCCCTGGCCCTTCTCATGTGCTATGGTGTCGAAGACGTTGTAGATTTCCTCCACGGAGAGGGCCTCTCTCTGAAAAGAGACCTGGGTTTTGTCTTTGAGGAGTTGCTCTGCAATTGTTCCCAGATCGCCCAGTTTTTTGTAGAGAGTTGCGACCTTCGACTCGGCTTGCCCGGTTACTCTCGCGAGGGCACGAAACAGGAGTTTCTCTGCTACTCCTAGCTCTATCCCGAGAAAATCTGGGTATAGCTTTCCCTGAGTAAGGTAAACCACCTTATCTATAATTGAGTGTGGAGTGGCGTTTATGAGTTCGACGAGAAGGCGAGTGATCTCCAGTCGTTTTGTGGTCGCCTCGATCTTAGCGTACGTCTCGACTATCTGCGAATAGAGCAAGATGTGAAAGCAGCCTGGTTGGTAATGATGGCTTGACATTCTTAATTTGTTACTTGTGTTCCAGCATAGCCTTTGATTGCTCTTCCAAGGTCTCCGAGGTTAGCTATGACCGATCTTTTTCCGCCGTTCCGGAGGAACCTGATCGCGGCTTCCACTTTCGGGCCCATGCTCCCGGCGGAGAAAGACCCCTTCTTCGCGTACCTTTCAAGTTCATCTCGGCTAATCTTTGACAGTAGATGTTGGTCTTGTTTACCGTAATTAATGTAGACACCTTCAACATCGGTCAGAATAACTAAGTTTTCCGCATGAATCGATGTAGCCAATCTTTCAGCTGCAAGGTCCTTGTCTATCACCGCCTCTATACCCTGTAGCCGGTTGCCTTGTCTTATGACTGGTATTCCTCCGCCTCCGCATGCAATTACCACGGACTCGTCGTCGACAAGAACCCGGATTGCTTCATCCTCTATGACGGCCTTAGGGTCCGGTGATGGAACGAGTCTTCTGTATCCTCTGCCTGAGTCCTCTTCAATAACAAGGTCGCTTCTCTCTCTCAACAAGATATCTCGCTGCGCCTTTGTGTAGAACGGCCCAATAGGCTTTGACGGGTGCTTGAATGCAGGATCGTTCCGGTCCACTAGGACCTGTGTGACAACCGTTGCAACTGCCTTGCTCGTTTGACGCATGGATAATTCGTCTTGAAGAGATTGTTGAATGATGTATCCGAGGAATCCTTGGGTTTCTGCTCCGCAAGCGTGTAGGGGCAGGGGAGGTACTTTCGTCCGACCCATCTCATGCCTTATGACAGTTGCACCTATCTGTGGGCCGTTTCCATGGACGATGACAACTCTAAGACCTTGATCTACGAGCGTCGCTATTTGAGTCGCTGTGGATCTCACGTTCTCATATTGTTCGTCGAAGGTCCCCTGTTGCTTGCGTTGAAGAATAGCGTTCCCGCCCAGGGCGAGAACCGTTATTGGGGTCTGACGCGGCAAGCTCGTTTTGTCTCTTCGAAGAACCGGGCACCAAGGCGAGGTTCCTTTTGTCTTTGACGTCTCCTTTCCGAAGGAAGACTAGGTATTCAAATGACGGCTCTAAGCCGCAGTCAAGCTCTATTTACTTTAGGCAAATTTAGCGCCCTTATGGGCGAGCTATGTTATCCTGCTTCTCTTGCTGGGGACGTTGTATTGGTCGAACACGTCACGAGATTGCGATGATTCAATACACTGATGGGGACTGCTGATATGGACTCGCCCCCACATGACGAGGCTCGAAGCGTAAAGCTCTATTATGTCGTGGGTGAGTTCTACGATTGGGTAACCGACCCTAGGGCCCTAGAGCGGATCTTCCATTGGGGAAGATCCACCGTTGCCAAGAGGTTGATACGAAGGACTGGCCAATCACATTTCGCGCTGGATATCGGCTGCGGAACCGGTTTGATTACCAGGTACATTCGGTCTTCGCGAATCGTTGGCATTGATATCAATCGATGGAACCTTGACCGGGCAAAGAAACGAATTTCGGACGCCGACTTTGTGCAATGCGACGTCGAGCACTTGCCGCTCCGAAATGGTCTGGCGGATTTTGTAGTCTGCACAGAAGTGGTCGAGCATCTGTATCGTCCCGCTCGGGCTCTCGGGGAAATTGCGAGAGTAATGAGAGCTAGTAGTATTTTCATAGGTTCAGTTCCAAGTAGCAATCCACTGTGGAGGTTCCGAAACGTTCTAAGTGTGACCCATCCCCAATCTGAACCGTTTCACAATAATTTCTCAAAGCCTCAGCTGAAGGGTCTATTGTCGAGTTTCTTTGCTGATACAAATTTGTTCTATGAGAACCTGCTGATGAACCTCTTCTTCATAGCCCGGGGACCTGCGTCCAACCGAAGCGTGGCCTGAACGTCAAAGCTTGTCGGTTGTTAAATAGCAGTGTTTGCTCCCAAGCGCCATAATACCAATGTATCTCTACCCCGGATGGCGGCGAGTGATCTTCGTCGCGGTACTCGTCGTCGTGCTGGTCATTGCCTTGACGCCCTCGATAACTCAGGGCACCATCAAGCTCCACATTTATGGATTGACTGCCCAAGGTGTCATTGACCATCTCTACGTCAAGTTCGCGAACTTGCAACTCCACACTTACGGTTTTGGATTCGATGCTGGATGGCTCAACGTTACTGAGACGACCCCAACCATCGATCTCATCCCTATCGCCTCTCAGTTCTTGCCACAAATCGTGGCCTCTGCCCAGATAACCTCGGGCAGATATGATGCAATTCGATTGGTCATGACGAATTCGACTGCGCTAGTAGGGTCCTCTCGCGTTTCGCTATCAAATACTCCGACATTGAATGCTAACTTCATGCTACCCATCCCTCCGAACGGCTTTGGGGACGTTCTACTGCTGTTAAGTTTCGATGAGTCCCTTGTCTTAGCGAATCCAGCTGTCTTGTCGATCCAAGTCGTCCAGACATCGGTCGTCTGACAACCACACCGAAACTATCAAATTCGACCCTTGAACAAGCGATTTGCTATGTGCGTGATTGGCAAGAACCAACTGGTTAGCCTGATAAAGGCTCACAAGTGCATTCATCCATTTGACTACGGGCTACTTGACGGAGATGGTTATGTTCTCACGGTAAAGGAGGAGAGAACTCTTCATTATCTGGAACACCAGAACCTTGTCTCAAACGAGGTTGTGTTTACTCCTCCGGAGTTTGTTGCGCATCTCACTGCCAAGAGTAAGTACGGTAGAATGGGGCTTTCGTTTCTGAACGCCGCAAAGGTCCACAGCGGATTCATAGGT
>VBAY01000160.1 GCA_005883085.1 Candidatus Bathyarchaeota archaeon | reverse complement strand
CCTGCAAGAAGGCGCTGTTTAACGTGAAGGGGGTCTTTGTAGGTCAGATTTGCCATATTGAAGCAGCGGAGCCGGGAGGTGCGCGCTTCAACAGCAAGCAGACAAATGAGCAACGTAGACACGCATCTAATCTGATGCTCATGTGTTATGACCATCATGTCGAAACCAACGACGTCTCGAAATACCCAGTTGTACGCATGAAGCACATTAAAGAAGAGCACGAAAAGATATTCTCTGATGTCGTTGGCTCGATGCTCTTGTCAGTTACCGATCATACAACGTTAACTGAACCAGCATTCGCAAAAAACTTAAGAAAATTAGATGACGTTTTTAATTGGAAGACCCCCACCAAAGAACTGGCAGAATCTGTTCAAGAGCTAAAAGCGATGACCGTGAAACTTTCGACGATACCGATACCAACAAGGGAACTTTTCTTGGTATTAGTAACCCGAGGTAAGCGCGGTATCGGTGTTGAACTTGAGGTATCCATTCCTGAAGTGCAACAAGCCACAAACCTAAGTTCAGAGGAACTGAGGGATTACTTTTCTATTCTCGTCAATCACGGGTTTATCTTCGACAACGGCGCCGATGATTTTGGTGCCCAAAAGGTCGGCATAGCGACGCTCAAATCCGGGTGGCCGGTTTGGCGCGACTTAAGGGAATTCTGCAATAAAGAGAAGGTAAGTCTCTCGCAAATCATCTGCAACCTGGATTTCTCAGTTCTCGACAACTGAAGCTAGCCCAACTTTCTCAACCGGAGGGGTAAGAGAGATAAAAAGCGAATAAAAACAACCCTCATAGTCAAAAGGTCTCCACTACATTGGCCTGCTTCTTCAGTGCACCCGGTAGCCGGCGGCGGTGATTCGGGGTGGCGGCTGGGGCGGCAAAGTGAGTCTGAGTTGTTCTAAGAGAAGCTTGTGATCAGTGTCGGGCTCGGTGTAACGGCTAAGAATCAGAGTGCGGCCATCGGTGGTGGGAAACTTGACATCGAGCATCTGGAGGGCGGCAAACTTATCGAGCACCGAACGAGGTGTCAGTCCACCCGCTAGCGGGCGTAGTCGCGCCCGCAGCGTGACGTGCAGACAATAAGCGATGAAGGCGACAAAGATGTGCCCCTCGATGCGAGATTGGAGCTGATGGTAGATCGGGCGTAGTTCAAGATCGTCTTTTAAGTTTTTGAAGGCGGCCTCGATCTCTACCAGTTGGATGTAGAACTGCCAGAGTTGAGCGGGCTGTTTGCCACACAGATTAGTGCGCAGCAGATAACGCCCCTCTCGCCGGTACACTTCTGTGAGCTTTTGCCGATTGAGCCGAAAAGAGAAAGTGATGTTTGCGGAGTGGGTTTTTGACTCAGGCATGACGATGTCGATCAGTCGCCAGGCGGCTCGATATTTCCCTTTGGCCGCTCCCAGCTTGAGCAGCAACGTTTGGCTGCTGGTTAATTTCATCTGTTGAAGTTCTTTGAGCCGTTTGATGAGCGCTCTGAGCTGACGGCGACGCATGGCGCGTTCTTTGTCGATGCGATGATGACTTTTGACCAGCACGTAAAGTTCTTGCTCGTGAGCTAACAGTTTCACTTCGACCCCCGAGCGCACCGCCTTAAAGGGCAAGCCAAAAAGTTTTTGCTCCAGTTGGCTAAGTCTCCCTTTGGGCGTGCCGACCAGGTAGTAAACCGGGGGAGTGCTCTGGCGCATTTCGCTTAATACTTCCTCGGTGGGAATGCCGCGGTCCATCACCCAGATACGCTCGGCTTTGCCGTACTGGGTTTCGATCTTATGTAAAAACTCCCTCAGGGTGGTCTTATCCGAAGTGTTGCCCGCCAGTACTTCGTAGGCCAGCGGAAAACCTTCAGGCGTAACGATCAACGCGATGACCACTTGTAGGCAGTCCGGGCGCTTGTCGCGGCTGTAGCCATAGCGCCGCTTGTCTTTCTCGTCACTGGGCTGACTCGACTCAAAATAAGTGCTGGTCAAATCATAGAGCAGCACGTCAAACTTGGCGCCAAACAGATCCTGCCATCGCTCGGTGAGATGACTAAACAGCGCTTGCTTGTGCTCCAGCACTTTGTCCAGGCAGCGATACAGCGCATTTTTCTCCACCAGCGAATAATCCTCGCCCAGCAGATCCCCCATCGCGCTCCTGTCAAACCACAACCGGTGTAGTCGCCACTCGCTCCCTGGGTCGATGAGACGGTAACAGACAAGGGTCTGAACAATATGCTGCCAACAAGTGCCCTCGCGAGAATCGGGCAAGCGATCTTTCCAGAACTGGTCGAGTGCCAATTGTTCATAGAGATGACAGGCCAACCAACACGCGCCCCATTGCCGCGGGCGGTGAAGCTCCATCGCCTCAAGGCGCACCTGGACTCCATAACCCTCGGCGTACTCAGGTATCTCTTTTTCAGCGGGAAATAATGCCAGCTGCGTGCGTTGTTGGCTCTGCTCGTCGAAGGCTTCGATCACCCGACACCACGCCTGATGCTGGCTGTCGTTGATCTCACCTAGATACAACACCTGGCGCTGCACTCCTTTTCCCCCAGCGCAGCGCTTACTCTCGACAATGTTCCAGTAGCGATGCTCCTTGCCGTCTTTGATTCGCCGGTTGCAGCGCAGGTACATGATGCTGTTGCATTGTACGCAAAATCTCCCGCTTGAAAAGATACTTGGTCTACACTACAGCCACTTTGAAACTGTCGCCCCTTGAAATCACGAAACTTTTCCCGCCCTGAGAGGAGAAAAAAAATTATTATCGATCCGAGTTGAGAAAGGTGGGCTAACGAGGCTGTAGAAAAAGTCTCGAACCACTGAAAACTGCCCAAAATGAGGGTACCAAAATGGTTCCTTGATCTGCGATCGTCGCTTAAAAGGCAAATACGGAGGCCGTTTTACTTGCAACTTTTGCCATCTGACTTTTTCTACAGGCTCAACACATCAGCTGAGCGTGAGGCGAGCTGAAGGCATAGTTGGTTGATTCACCACTTCAGTTTTCACGACCTATTACACATGTTTTATGGACCCAAGAAGTCCAGCCAAGACCAGCGACGAGGATGCCAGAGGCCGAAGAAAAAGCCTATGGCTGCTCCCAACAGAATACCGGGACGAACATTGTCTAATCCGAAATCCGAGCCGACCACAAACATGACGAGATAGAAAGCGAGCATCCCTACTAATCCGCCGATAATCAATCCAACGATCGCAGTCAGGAAACGATGAAAGAAGGACAAGGATGCCTTCACAATGGTCCTCTAATGCGAAGGCTGAGGGCTGGTCGCACCGATAGCACCGAGATTTTGCTGAAGCATCTG
>VBAY01000066.1 GCA_005883085.1 Candidatus Bathyarchaeota archaeon | reverse complement strand
CTTGTGGGCCTCCAGCTTCGATGTAATGTAGTTGACAGCCTTGTGTATGTCGAATTGCTTGCAGCTGAAAATGTCCATGAACGCATGCTTGTTGTCTGGGAAGGTATGAATACTGATGTGGCTCTCTGCAATGATCACGAAGCCACTGATCCCCCACTCTGTCGGATTCCCCTTCGGTTTGTACACGAATACGTACGGCGCGGTGATCTTGTGCATGTCGATCACATCCGGAAGCTCGTCTAGGAGATCGTAGATGTAAGAAAGGTCAGAGAGCCTTTCAGGATTACACTCTGACAAATCCAGTGTAAGATGAGGTCCGAACATTTCTGGAGTTGATTTCTCTTTCTCGCGAATTTTTTTCGGATGTATGGCCAACAAGGCGCGCGGCGTATTTAAGAATTGTTTACACAACAATCGATCTCGTTGGTAAATTTTTCCGGTGAGAAAAAAATCCGCTGTCGTAGAAAAATTTCGTTGCACGAACTTTTTCACCGGAGAAAAAAGTTTGCAACCGAAACAGAAATCTAGAATTGAAGGAAAGAGACGAGTCGTCCAGATCAAAAACGGATCAGACACGAACTTGCTAAGCGCTTGCTTCGTGAGGCGCAAAGCTACCGCAAAGTCGAAACGTTAAATTAAGCGATAAGGCAGGCTTCATCTTCCTCGTGTAAGAGCGATGTCAAGAGAGTTCAGGCTCATCCTCCGCGTACTCGGAGCAGATGTTGATGGGACCAAGAAGGTGCCGTTCGGGCTGAGCAGGATACGAGGAGTTGGGCCAAATTTCGCCCAAGCTGTCGTCAAAGTAGCCCGGATCAGCCCTGAGGCTAGGATAGGGAGTCTCAGCGAGACAGAGATTGCAAGGCTAGAGGATATCATCAAGGATCCTGCCAAGCATGGAATACCCTCACGATTGTTCAATCGTAGAAAGGATATTGAGAGCGGGCGAGACATGCACCTGGTCGGGCCGGATCTGGCGCTCAGAAACAAGGCCGATATCGATCTGATGAAGGATATCAAGAGCTGGAAAGGGATCCGACACTCCCTTGGATTGAAAGTGAGAGGCCAGAGAACAAGAACCACTGGTCGCTCAGGAAAAGCTGTCGGGGTCAAGAAGAAGGTTCTCATGGAAGCAGCACGCGCCGCGGCATCAGGGAAGAAGGAAGAGAAGAAGGAGTAGTATTTGGGAGACCCTAAGAAGCCTAGGAAGACGTACCAGACTCCTCGTCATCCCTGGCGCAAGGAACAGCTCGAAGCGGAACTCCACCTCCTTGGTGAGTACGGTCTCAGAAACAAGCGGGAGCTTAGACGTCATGAGACGATGCTCTCGAAAATACGAGGGATAGCAAGATCCCTCCTCGGCGCGACAGAAGAACAAACATCCCAGGTCGAAAGCCAATACCTTAAGCGTCTTTTCCGACTCGGAATCCTACCGGAATCTGCCGGCGTTGACAACATCCTCGATCTCAACGTCAAGGACCTGATGGAGAGACGATTGCAGACGATCGTCTACCGGTCAGGACTGGCAAAGAGTATCCACCAGGCACGCCAGTTCGTAAGCCACGGACACATTAGCGTCGCAAACGAGATCGTATCAGTCCCAAGCTACATTGTCAAACGTGATGAAGAGTCGAGAATCGCCTTTGACCAGAGAAGCCCACTTACAAATGCCCAGCACCCCGCTCGTGCTGCGCCAGGAGGCAAGAGACTTGCCAGAGTCATAGAAGAGGCGCCTGTAGCGGTACCGACGATGCCCGCTCTCCCGGTTGTTTCGCCAGAGATTAAGGAAGAAGTTCAGGCGGAAGAGCCCCTCGAACTCGTCGAGCCAGAAGAAGAACTGGCTGCTGAGCCCGAACCAGAGAAAAAGTAGCAACCCACTTAAACCCAACACGTGCCAGTCCGACACCAAGACAGCGCATGCTCGTTTCAGCTGGCATAATTCTAGTTGTAGGAGGTTTGTGCGCCTGCGCGCCCCTCTTCAAGCGTGTCTCACAATCCCTTGGACGTGCGCTGTCGGTACTGGGGTTCATTGTCGGCATGGTGGTGCTGATAGTCGCAGTTGATTACGCCCTCCGCTTCAACTTTCTCTCCGGCGCGATTTCGGATGCACTAGCCGCGACGAGTTCGCCCTACCTGAAGTACTTCTTGCCTGCCATGATCGTACTCGGAATCCTACTCATAACGCGCCCCATTCGAAACGTTCGCTGGGCCTCCATCATCTCCCTAGCTCTGGGGTTGCTCGTATCATACTTTCTCAGAACGCTTCTCCCATCTCTCTTTACAAGCTCCACTGTTCTTGTAATCGTTTTCCTTATCGCAACTCTCGCAATCTACACCTTGCTGAGGTTCGTTGAAGACCTCTTTGACTTCATAGGCTCAGTACTGGCCTTCCCGCCGATCGCTATCGCTGTCGGGCTGGTCAACATCTACTTCGGAATCCTCTTCTTCTCCGTCTAACAAGTAACGACGACCCAGCTTATCGGAGTCAGCTGCCAAGAGCTGTTTCCGGTGCCGTTGCTGTTTTTCGGGGCTCATTTTCTCGTCAGCTTTAAATAAAGTCCGGACCGCTTGCCCGGGGCACCTTCACCCTGGAAGCATGATAATTAGATGGACATTAAACTTCTGAGCAGAGAACAAGAGACTCTCCGCTTCGTGCTTTCAGACGTATCGCCCGCCTTCGCCAACGCACTACGCCGGATAATGATCTCGGAGATTCCGGTGATGGCGATCGACGATGTCATGATCCTTGAAAACAACTCCGTCATGTACGATGAGATTCTCGCGCACCGACTCGGACTCGTCCCAGTCACAACCGATGGCTCTTACAACCTGCCAGAAGAATGCACGTGCAAGAGCGAGTTGGGCTGCGAGAAATGCCGAGCATCATTCTCTCTAGAGATAGAAGCCTCTGAACCAATCGAGGTCGTATACTCCTCCCAGCTCAAGCCTGAGAACCCGGAAGTCAAACCTGTCTCCGACAAGATCTCCATCGTCAAACTCACTGCGGGCCAAAGAATCAAACTCGAAGCATACGCCAGGCTCGGAAGAGGAAACGTCCATGCGAAATGGCAATCGGTCTCGGCCGCCACCTACAGTTATGACGAGAAAGCTCGAACATTCACATTCCTTGTCGAGTCGACCGGAACAATGCCTCCCGAAAAGATCGTCCTCGAGGCCGCCCGGATCATCAATACAAAATCCGTCGGCTTCGGAGAAGGACTTGGAGGAATGACCGAAAGTTGAAAAAACTGGTTGCAAGTCTCTCACCAGAAGAAGAAGTTGTTGACGCATCAAACCTGATCCTGGGAAGAATGGCAAGCTACGTCGCAAAACAAGCCCTCGAAGGAAAGAAGATGGTCGTGCTGAATGCCGAACGTGCTATTATCTCTGGGACAAAGGCCAGAGTCGTCGCCCGGGCGAAGACGAAATTGAAAACACGAACTCTAGGCAACCAGGAGAAAGCCCCAACTCATCCTAGAAGGCCTGACAACTACGTCCGGAGAGTTATCAGGGGAATGCTGCCCTGGAAGAAGACTCATGGAAAACAAGCATTCCACCGAGTGATAGTATACATCGGGATTCCAAAGGAGTATGAAGGAAAAACCTTCAACACTGTGTCTCACGCGAACGCGTCCAAGCTGAGAGTTCCCTTCATCACCGTTGCCCAGCTAGCTGAAGAGATTGGGGGCATTCCCGCCTGAGCGAAAAGAGGAAGACTGTACTAGAAACGGGTAAGCGAAAAACCGCGATAGCCCGCGCCGTCGTGAAACCTGGAAAGGGTCGAATCTACTTTAACGATCATTCTCTCGACTATGTAAGTCCCGAGGTCGTCCGGATGAAGATCCAAGAACCACTGATGATAGCTGGTGAACGAGCCAAGGGAGTGGATATTCGTGTATCCGTCAATGGCGGAGGTTTCATGGGCCAAGCCGAAGCCGCCAGAATCGCGATCGCGCGATCACTTGCCTCGTGGACAAAGAGCAGCGAGCTAAGAAAGAATTTCATCGCCTTCGATAGAGTAATGCTAGCTGGGGATCAACGAGTAACCGAACCCAAGAAGTTCGGCGGACCAAGCGCACGACGAAGAAAACAGAAATCGTACAGGTAAGAGAAAGAAAAATGATCATCCCTGTAAGATGCTTCACTTGCGGCAAACTAATAGCCGACAAGTGGGAAACGTTCAACCTCCGGGTCAGGGCTGGCGACAGACCCATCAAAGTACTAGACGAGCTAGGAATCCGACGATACTGCTGCCGAAGAATGCTCATAACTCACGTCGAAATAATCGACGAGTTCCTAAAGTACCCCCAAGTCTCAGCCAAGAAACGAGCCGAGATCATTTAGACGAGGAACCATGTTGGAAAGCCAAGACATCGAGGACAGGGAAGCAATACCGAGAGCAGAAAATCTTCTCCTTTCTCTCGAAGAGCTCTTGGCCGCTGGACTCCACATAGGCACACGGATCAAAACCGTAGATATGGAAAGGTACATTTTCAGAGTCCGACCCGACGGCCTATTCATCCTCAACATTGGCGACACTAACGAAAAGATCAGGATAGCCGCCAGATTCATGGGCCGATTCGACCCAGGAAGAGTGCTAGCCGTGTCATCTAGACTTTACGGTAAGACCCCGGTGGAAAGGTTCGCAGAGGTCACAAGGACAGTCCCGATAGTTGGTAGATTCATGCCTGGGTTGATATCCAATCCTCTACAGCCACATCACGCAGAACCTCAGGTTGTCTTAGTAACAGATCCCAGAGCTGACTGGCAAGCAATCAAAGAAGCAACATCAGTAGGGGTGCCCGTCATTGCCCTGTGCGACACCGACAACGTCTTTGCTGGTGTCGACTTCGTGATCCCGGTAAACAACAAGGGACGGAGAGCCCTAGCCGTTGTCTACTGGCTACTCGCCAGACAAGTACTACGTGAAAGAGGAGAACTTCCACAAGACGGAACAATTCCGCAGACGGTGGATGATTTTGAAACGAAGCTTGCCGCCATGCCCATGGGACGAGCTTCCGGTGGAGAGGCGTGAAAACACGCCCACCCGCACAAGCAGGCACCTTCTACCCCGACACTGAAGGCGCACTTCGGACCAAGATTCACAACTGTTTCCTACATCCTCTCGGGCCAAGATCAATACCATCCATTCCGGGCACGGCTGACAACCAGCTTGTAGCGATCGTTGTCCCACACGCGGGATACGATTACTCTGGACCCGTCGCCGCCAATAGCTACTATAGTTTGGCGACTTCAGGCTTGAGAGAATCGGTGATAATTCTGGGGCCAAACCATACAGGATACGGGAGCGGCGTCTCAACAATGACAGATGGGCAATGGGCAACCCCTCTCGGTGAAGTTCCGCTCGACAAGCCCCTGGCATCCTCGATTGCGAAATTATCAGGCCTAATCGATGTTGAAGAGGAGGCCCACAGGAGAGAACATTCGATAGAAGTCCAACTTCCCTTCTTACAATTCATCTATCCAAGACGCTTCCAGTTCGTACCGATCTGCATGATGCTCCAAGACCTTGAAACCAGCGTGGAAATAGGCGACGCAATCGCGAAAGCCTCCGCAGAGACCGGAGCGATGCTCATCGCTTCTTCCGACTGGACCCACTACGAACCCCACGAGTCAGCGAAGAAAAAGGACATGGAAGCAATCAAGGCGGTGCTCGAAATGGACGAGAAAAAATTCCAGAACACCATCGAGGACAACCATGTGTCAGCGTGCGGATACGGTCCCGTCACGGCCGTCACACACGCGTCTAAGGTCCTGGGAGCCAGACAGGCCAAGCTGCTGTCATACCAGACGAGTGGAGACACGGCAGGGGACAAGAGTTCAGTAGTCGGTTACGCGGCGATCGCATTCACGAAGTGAGCTCGTCCTCGCCATCAACTCCTCCATCGACCGCCTCTTCCAGAGCACCGGCAAAGATAATCCTCTCGGGAGAACAATTTGTCGTTCTTGGCGCACCAGCAGTAGCTATGGCGGTCAATCTCTACTCCAAGATAGAGGTGCGGCCTTCTCAGAGCGGGCGGATCGAAGTAACCGCCGACATTCCCCTCCATCTAGTCGACGATGATAGCAAAAGGTCAACAGCGAGCGAGAATCAGGAACTTCTAGAACCTCTGCGCCTTGCCGCGAGCGCAACGCTCGACCACTTAGCTACCGGAGACCGAAGCGTCCATGTCGATGCGAACTGCCAGATTCCGATAGGTGCAGGCCTCGGGTCCTCCGCCTCCACCACAGTCGCAACCATCTCAGCAGTAGCGAAATCAAGGCGTGCTCGACTCGACCGGGAAGAGATCTTCAAGCTAGCTTTCATCCCAGAGAACTATCTTCATGGACAACCCTCGGGAGTCGATCAAGCAACTTGCATCTACGGCGGAGTCATTCAATTCAAGAAACCGTCAAAGATCAAGGCGATTAGCGTCAAACGACCACCAACGATTCTAGTATGTGACTCAGGAGCACACCGGTCAACCAAAGGGTTGGTGGAGTCGGTTGTCAAGAAATCACAGGAACAAACAGACAGGTTTCAGAAACACCTGAACGAGATCACTGCAATATCAAATGACGTGATGAAGGCTCTACAAAACGAAGACCGCAACCAGTTGGGGTCCCTGATGGACAGAAACCACGAATTACTACGGCAGATTGGTGTTTCGACTCCTGCACTTGATCGACTAGTAGCTGAGGCCCGGAAAGCAGGGGCCCTCGGAGCCAAGCTCACAGGGGCAGGAGGCGGGGGATGTATCATAGCGGTATGCGATGATAGCCATGCCCGGTCGAATATTGCGAGAAAGTTACGAAAGGCGGGAGGAACCGTCTACAATGTATCCCTTGATCTTGGCGGGGTCGATTAGTTCCCGAATAACTCGGATTGGAAAGGCAGAAAAAGAGCGTTTCCCACCTCGACAAACGGAGAAGGAGAAAAATGCCTGAGATCTTAGTTCTAGTTGATGAGAAAGATAACCCGATCGGATACGAAGAAAAACTAGCAGCTCATCGTGACGGCGGGAAATTGCACAGAGCCTTTTCAATCTTCATTTTCAATTCCAAGAAACAGGCGCTCCTTCAACTTAGATCAAAGGCGAAGCACCACTTCCAGAGCCTCTGGAGCAACCCATGTTGCAGTCATCCAATCAAGGGCGAGAAACTCGAAGCTGCGGTCCATAGAAAGCTCAAGCAAGAGTTGGGGTTTGATACTCCGCTGAAGGAGACTTTCAGTTTTGTATACAAGGCGACCGACCCAAAGAGCGGCCTGACAGAACACGAGTTTGACCATGTCTTTGTCGGGCAGTACGATAGAGACCCGAAACCAAATCCTGAAGAGGTAGACGATTGGAAATGGGTCACGCTCACCGATCTCCAAAGGGACTTGGACAAGAATCCTGCGAAATATACTCCATGGTTTCCAATCGCGTTTAACAAGCTGAAAAAGGAAAACCTAGGTCTTACAGAGGCCTAGACGAACCGAGATTGTGGAAGATTTGGAAACGCCCGTTCTGAGAGGAAGCTCAACCATTGCCTCGTTTTACAAGCTTCCCGTGGAAGAGAGACTAAGAATTGTCAAAGAATTCGCAAGTCTAACCTCTGAGGAGGCTCAAACCCTCGCCAACGGAACAATGCCAAGCGCAACCGCTCAGCGAATGATCGAGAACGTCATCAGCATGTTCCCGATCCCTCTTGGCATAGCAACGAACTTCCTGGTAAACGGCAGAGACTACCTAGTACCGATGGCGATAGAAGAGCCATCAGTGGTCGCCGCGGCAAGCAACGCGGCCAAGATGGCACGACCCACTGGCGGCTTCACAGCGACCAGCACTGAGCCTGTGATGATCAGTCAGATCCAGATCGTGAAATGTCCCTCGCCAAAAGACGCTGAGAAAGAAATTCTCTCTGCAAGAAAAGAGATTCTCGAAAAAGCCAACCAGCAGGATCCTACTCTAGTCACGATGGGGGGCGGGGCAAAAGACGTCCGGGTCAGAATCCTACAGAGCCAAGTCGGAACGTTGGTCATTGTCGAGCTTCTAGTCGACTGCCGCGACGCCATGGGCGCCAACGTCGTCAACACCATGGCCGAGGCTGTGGCACCGATGCTTGAAAAAATCTCGAAGGGCCAAGCCCGATTGCGGATTATCTCCAACCTTGCGGACAGGAGGATTGCTAAGGCTGCAACGACCGTTTCGAAGGAAGCCCTAGGCGGCGAAGATATTGTAGACGGGATTGTCGAGGCCTACGCGTTTGCCGTGGTCGACCCCTACAGATGTGCAACTCATAACAAGGGGGTAATGAACGGCGTAACCGCCGTCTGCCTAGCCACCGGGAACGACACCCGCGCGATAGAGGCAGGGGCTCATGCCTACGCAGCCCGATCCGGACACTACTCCCCCCTTACAATATGGAAGAAAGATTCCAATGGAAACTTAGTTGGGACGATCGAGATCCCGGCTGCTGTCGGAATCATCGGCGGAGTTACTGCCGTGCATCCGATGGCGAAGATTTGCCTAAAGGTCCTAGGCGTAAAGACGGCTCGCGAGCTCGGGGAGGTTATGGCCTCGGTTGGATTGGCGCAGAACATGGCCGCATTGCGTGCCTTAGCTGCTGAGGGAATTCAGAAGGGGCACATGTCTCTTCACGCTAGAAACATCGCCGCGATGGCTGGAGCTCAAGGAGATCTGATCGACCTGGTGGCGGACAAGATGGTCGCCGAAAGGAAGATCCGGCTGGACCGAGCTAGAGAATTGCTGCTCGATTTGTCCAAGTCAAAGGAGAGCGGTGCCACCCAAAAGAAAACCCACAAGCCCTAGCAACATCCACGCTAGAACATGACCCTTGACTGAACGAACGTTTTCAGGGGTCTGGTTACCTACCAACCTGTACGCTGAGTAAAGAAAGCCGAGATCTGCGGCTATCACTGGGGGAAAATACAGCCAGGAAGTACTCTCAAGAAACGGTGGCAGAAAACTGAGCAGAACTGCGGCAACGAATAATCCGGCAGATGCGAACGCTGCAGACTTGGCGCCTCTGACGACGGCTAGGGTCCGGACCTGACGGAGGCTGTCGCCTTTCACGTCAGCTATTCCCTTCGCGACTTCCCGGCCGAAGTTTGCGAGAAAAGCGACCACGGAGAAGATGAAGAGCAGTGGCCTGATCGAATTTACCGCGAGGCCTCCATAGAAGAATGGCAGAGCTACGTTGAAGCTTACAACCGCATTTCCTATCAGCCCAGTTCTCTTTCCTCGCGTGTTATAGTAAACCATCAGTGCAAGAGCGAGGAGCGCAGTTAGAAACGTCCATAGGTTGAGCAGCGCGGAGAACAATATCGCCGCGGCGGAGAGGGTTACTGCTAACGCGACCGCGTCTCTGGTCTTCACCGTTCCGGAAGGGAGCGGCCGTTGCGGGCTGTTGACCCTGTCAATTTCAACATCGTAAACGTCGTTGGCCACCATTGTCCCCGCCATCATTAGTGAAGCAGTCAGGAACCCGAAAACGGCCTCTCGAATTCCCGGGAGCACGCCGAGGCCTATCGCTTCACCTATGACGACGCCAAGCCCGATCATAATGATATTTGGGGGCCGTATCAGCGTCAAGTACGCGCTCAAATGAGCTGACGTCGCACGATTAGACACGCTCAGAGTTCCCTGCCCCCAGAATATTCCGCTTTGTGATTTCCACAACATCCTGGCTGTTTGGAATAAGGCTAAAAAGACTCCCGGAGGCTACGCAATGGTTCGACCAGTCTTGTCAGTCAAGAAGGAACCGACGCTTCTCGACGACCTCAACCAAGCTCTTGCCGGAGAAACCTTGGCTGCCTTCCGATACCTGTACTTGAGCAAGATAGCCAGCGGGATCAGCTCACTGCCCCTCTCGAAGCTCTTCAAGGAAATGGCTGACGGAGAATGGGATCACGCTTCAAGATTCATGGAAAGAATCATACAACTAGGAGGAGTACCCGTATCAAAACCGGTTGAGTGGGAGAAGAAGGCCTTCTTTTCTTACTCGGACCCCCCGCGGAGGGGAAACGATCTAAAGGCGATGATCAAGGAAAGCCTGAAACTTGAAAGATCGTCGCTTGAATTCTACCAGCGGCTCGCGAGCAAGACTCGGGATACCGACATGGTCACTCACAAAATGGCCATGGATGCTATGGCAGATGAAGCCCGTGAGGAGCGAAAGCTCACCGCGCTCCTAGACTGACGGTATTGCAGTAGTTTTCTAGACCCAGCCTCGGATCTCCATAGCGTCTCGGACCTTCCCGATAGCGTAGACGTAGGCACCAGTACGCATGTCGACGTTCTGCTCCTGACTGGTCTTCCAAACCTCGGAAAAGGCCTTCTTCATTATCGCTGTCAGACGATGGTCGACTTCATCAGCGGTCCACCAGAGGTGTTGGAGATTCTGCACCCATTCAAGGTAGCTTGTGCTTACCCCGCCAGAGTTTGCTAGGATGTCAGGTATCAGCGTGATGTCTCTCTTGAAGAGGATATCATCGGCCTCCGGTGTCGTCGGCCCGTTAGCGCCTTCTGCGACTAGCTTTGCCTTGATGTTTCGAGCGTTATTTTCGGTTATGACGTCCTCCAGGGCTGCAGGCACCAGTATGTCCACGTCTAGTTCTAGCAGTTCCTCGTTCGAAATGTTCTCGGACGCCGGCAAGTTCGCCATACTCGTGTTCTTCTTCTTGTAGGCTGCGACCTCATTGAACCAGAGACCTGTTTTCTTGTGAATTCCTCCCTTCGAGTCGGAGACGGCGACAACTTTGACTCCGGCTTCTTCTAGGAACATGTGGGCGAAGGAACCTACGTTTCCCCAACCTTGGATTGCGCAGGTTGCCTTCTTCAGGTCGATCTTGAGATGTCTAGCGGCTTCCTCAACAGTGACCGCGACTCCCTTCCCAGTGGCCGAGTCTCTTCCAAGGGATCCTCC
>VBAY01000192.1 GCA_005883085.1 Candidatus Bathyarchaeota archaeon | reverse complement strand
TCCTTTCCTCTCAAAGATCTTGCAAGCGTTCGCCATCATCTCTTTGCAGGGAACCTGCTCCTTCACCATGTCCAGCGCGGAAGTTTGGACTTCGAGGACTGCATCATACATCTCCTTAACTTTCCTCGGTGGCGAACCGAACAAGTAGGTCCTGGTGCAATCGTGCCAGTACCCATCGGGCTCAGAGGGAAATATGTCAAAGACGATCGGCTCACCAGCCCGGATGACATCCTCATCCTCACCCCTATAGTGAGGATCACTCGACCCTCTTCCCGGAGCGAAAATAGTATCCTCCGGAGCAACAAGGCTCTGCTCGGAAAGCGACCTTCCAATAACCCTCTTGACCATTCCAACACTCAATGGTCTTGACCTGTAAGATACCCTTTTTCCATTGACTCTTGCCCCTCTCAGAAACCGAAGAGTGTCCTCCACAACTCGTATGGTCTTCTTTCCAAGAACTCTCAGGCGCTCGATCTCCCAGCGATCCTTTGTTTCACGCGCGGTCTCAACTATCGTTGGCGACTTCTCGCCAATAATCTTCACACCTTTACGACGGAGCCCATCGATCAAATGCAAAGTATTTGATACGTCATTCCTTCCCGCCAGAATCGTAGGACCGTGCAGTCCTTCGTCCTTCATGATCTTTTGATAGAACCGGATCCGCGCCTCGTCACGGTCGAAGTTGCTCGCTATGCGTTCGTAGCCAAAGTCAGAATATGTTTTGATATCGCGAACTTTTCCTTGGCGCGCACTGCCCACATCGATATTGCTGACGATAAGTGTCGGATCGTTCGATCTTCGTTTTAGGAATATTCCGCCCCGCGGCAGAGATGTTCCAGCTACATATCGAAGGTCCGGGTTTCCGACAGTCGAATCCCCGAAGACTATGATGGAACCGACATTTCCCTTTTCCATCTCCACGTCGAGATCTTTGATCAAGAAGATGCCTTGATGATACCGGGCGAGAATACTATATTATGATTGGGAACGGTCGCCCAGAGGCAACCGTTCAATAGTTCGCACGAAGGTCAGTTCTTTCTAGTGGAAACCAGCGGTTTCTGAAGGGAAGTCCGAAAGAGCCTTTTCTGAGTAGCTCTACGATGGCGGCTGTCCAACTCGGCTCTCAACCGCTTTTCTTCTGCGCCGTGCAGCCAGTCAGGGATGAGGAGAACTCGGATAAGTTCCTGAACAGTAACCCCTCTCTGGTGCGCTAGCTGCTTGAGCCTCAGATAGACTGCCCTGTCAAGTACTTGCATGAACTTGACGGAGTCTTTGGTGCCGCGAGTTCTCGATACTGGCATAGGGACAACGGTAGCCCACTACTATTCATGGCTCATCTACTCTTCTTATGGAATAAGCTCTAATTCAGAAACCACAAGATCATCGTCTGGATTGGGAAATTCGTTAAATTGCACGGCCAAGTCGGCGTTCTCATGCTCGCATGTCTAATCAATGGGCAAGGGCACGCGGAGATGAGGGAGGTTCCCACCCCCAGACTCCAACCGGGTGAGGTCCTGATCAAACTGGCATCCGCTGGAATTTGCGGAACTGACATCGAAAAGGTCCACGGCGCGTACGGGCCGGGAGGAATCCTTGGCCACGAAGTCAGCGGAACCATCGCGAGCCTTGGCGAAGGCGTAACCGATCTAAGAAAATCAGATAGAGTCATCGCACACCACCATGTCCCATGCTACAGCTGCCACCACTGCCGACGAGGGGATCACACCATGTGCGATCATTTCAAGAAGACAAATTTCGATCCCTGCGGACTCGCAGAATACTTCAGAGTTCCCGAGGCCAACGTCACCCGAGGAGGCGTCGTGCGCTTGCCTCCTGAAACAAGCTTCGAGGAAGGATCTATGATAGAACCAACCGCCTGCTGCGTTAGAGCCCTGGACAAGGCAGAGGTAAAACCTGGAGACAACGTTCTCGTAGTTGGCCTAGGCCCAACGGGCCTGACACAGATACAATTACTAAGGAAAATGGGTGCAGAGGTTATCATCGGTGCGGACGTTCTCCCTCAAAGGCTCGAAATAGCTAAGAGGCTGGGTGCCAACGAGACGATAAACTCGTCCTCTTCGAGCGTCCCCGAACATGTTACCAAGTTGACCCGTCTCGGAGTCGATCTGGCAATTGTGTCCACAGGGAATCCGAAAGCGATACAACCAGCGCTCGCTTCTGTTCGAAAGGGAGGAAAACTCCTCCTATTCGGTGCTCCAGCTCAAGGCGCAGCGATCAATCTTGATGTCGGCGCTCTATTCAGTCGGCAGAACTCGATCATAACGAGCTATTCTTGTATAGAATCGGATATTCAGGTTGCCCTCGCCCTTCTGGCTAAAGGGGAAATAGATCTTCGCTCGATGATTACTGACAAATTTGCCTTGCGAGATGCTTCGAAGGCAATCGAGCACGCCCGGACCTCCCAGACTGCCGTTAAGACAATCATAGTGTCACAACCATAACAATCCACGGGAGTTTGCTCAACGCTTGAAACGCTTCTACTGCGGCATCGTTAGACGCCTGTGGAGAGGCGACTCATGAGGACGGGTCGATGCCGTACGAGGAGGCGCCGACTAAAATGATGCCCTCACGCTCAAATCGAGGAGCGCCCTAAAAACGGAGTTTCAGTTCGACCAGAAAGTGGACGTTGCCATAGGAAAATCTGTGAAGGCTACGCTCAGATTTTACAACGAGCTCAGAAAGCAAGCGCTTGCTCGTGGCGAGCCGGTGAAGCCTCCCAGTTTCGAAACATTCTCGACCATGGCTACCGGCCTCATGGAGGCAAGTAAACAGGTTGACCTTGACCGATTGAAGAACTTGAGCATGAGGGACCTCTTCGAGCGTACTTGGGCTCAAAAGCTTCTCAACTATTCCACGAAGAAACTTCTGAAAGACACCTATGAAATGCTCTCGAAGAGATTCTAAGGCCCCTTGAACGGATCTTTTCCGCTCAAGCATTGGAAGGAACAACGGGCAAGTTTCCTACCTTAATGGATATTACAGTCCCAGAAACGGTCTGAGCAGGTTGACAAGCACTATTTCAAGCTCTTTTAGAGGAAAATACTTGTATTCTCGCTCGTTTTCACGGTCGCCCTTCGTGGGTATCTCCGCGTTCTACGTGAGTTTCAAATACTACCACGCTCCAGTGCACGCTCAGCTGAATAGAAATGCCACAAGCATATTGCGTCAAATGCATAGCAAACATCGAGATAAAGAACCCTCAGAACGTCACGCTCAAGAACGGAAGACTGAGGTTCCGCAGTTGGGGCAGGTGCCCTTGACCGCAGCCTTTCCGTTCTTGAGCGTGACGTTCTGAGGGTTCTT
>VBAY01000191.1 GCA_005883085.1 Candidatus Bathyarchaeota archaeon | reverse complement strand
GGGAAAAGGGATCGCGAGGTTGTTGAAATCGGGAGAACTGCCACCGCTGATCGATGCTGAAAACCGTCTTCTCCCAGCAGCGTACGATAGGCTCAACAGAATCCTCTGAGCACCCATCGCAAGCCCTCAGAACAAGAGTTGGACAGATCGAGTGTAAATATCCCTATTAGGCAATAGACCCTATAGAGATATGATCGAGTCCTTGAGTGAACTCTCCGTGGGCCGAGTAATGGATGTTCTCCGGAACTGCTACGATCCAGAGATACCTGTCAATATTGTCGATCTCGGTTTGGTCTACGGTGTCACCATAGACAGTGATACAGTGAAGGTTCGAATGACCCTTACAGCCATGGGGTGCCCTGCCAGCGCCTACCTGAGTCATCAGGTCAAGGAACTGATCGAGAAGATACCCGGTGTCAGGCACGCTGATGTCGACATCGTCTGGGATCCACCTTGGACCCCTGACAAGATGAGTTCTGCCGCGCGAGAACGTCTGCAGGCAAACCAAGAGCCAGTGTCGATCGAATTCGACCCCGCCAGTTTCAAGCCCAAGAAGAAAGGACACATCGCAAAGAACCCCGACGGGACCACTGTCTTAATCAACGAGGCAAATTCACGCTACCTCGGAAACGATGATATCGCCAGCCTCTGGGAAAAGAGCGATGGAAGCAAAACCATTGATGAGCTGACGTCGGAACTCGCCATCGAAAAGAAGGTCTCGCCCGCTGAGATTCGGATGCAGATACTAGAAGTCGTTACTCAGCTGGTCGCTATCGGATTGATCGCTCCTGAGGACGCTATGGTTCTGCCCCTGCACCCCTAGCCCTGGACTTGGGGAAGGCTCGGATACAGTCACAGTTACATTTCAGCGGAAACGCCTTGGACTCCGCTGTCTATTGCGCCGGAAGGTATGTCCATTTGCTGAATCGTATGTTTCAAGAATACTTGGGAAATCTTCCTCAATCTCAAGCGTATTTGGGCTATCAACCATGACAAACCATTGAGAACTCTTATATTGAATAGACAACGATAACGCAACTCAACTTCGAGGCTACTGTATGAACAGACGGTTGTTATTGTTGACCTTGCCACTGCTGATTCTTGCAGCAGTTGTCGCGATCCCCTGGAGTGTTATGCCGGTACACGCCGCAATAGGAACCGTGTGCCTTCAAGATCCTTCATCTGTATCCAACCCGGCTACTCCCTGCCCTGCTAGTCCTCCGACGTTTGATGGGCCTGTGACCACCTCGACAGGCCCTGCAACCCAGCTTCGTGTAGGCGTCTATATTCAGGGTTCGGATGCTATGAACGGTTTCGGCGTCACCCTTCTCTCGGACCATACTATTCTCACGCCTGCTGATGCTGATCTTACCGGTACGGTTCTCCTTACCGCGACTCCCCCGGGCACCCCCAGTATTATCGTAAAGTGTATCGGTGGTATTCTGAAAGCCGGTTCGACGTGTGATTCTACCACTGATAGTGTGGATACGATTCATTTTGCGGCTGTTGCCGCGTTAGGCTCTATTACTCCCTCGGGTGTGACTGGGCTCTTGTTCACCGCTGTCTACAATATCACCGGGACGGCACCCGCGGGTGGTATCACGATCGACTATCAGACGGGTTGTGTCAATACGAGCGTGTCGGGTTTCTGTGTTACAATCACGAACGGAACTCAGGTCCCCAACACGGAAACCACTAACAACGGTACTTTTGATAATAGTGCTTTTGCGACTTCGATCTCGTGGATTACGATCGCTGTCAGCCCGGCGACTATTGGTCCTGTTACTCCTGTGGCCTCTCAAACGTTCACTGTTACCGCTTCCGCTCAGAATGGTTGGCCGACGGGGCAGACTGATCTCGTCTCGTTCAGTTTCCAGTCGACTCAGGGGCTTAGCGCGTCTTTCAGTCCGACTAGCTGTGCTACCGGAGGTTCTTCGTGCAGTGTTTCCTTGACTGTGGCTGCGAATAATGCGCCTGGAAACTATACGATCACGGCGTTCGGTAATTTCAAGACGGTTGATTCGGTGACTACGCTAACGAGCACGCTAGCTTCTCCATTTACTGTTTCGATCCGTATCTGGGACTTTAGCGCTGTTGTGAATCCGAGTTTGCTTGTTGTTGCGCCAGGGGGGACGGCGACAGCTGTGCTTAACGTGACGAGTCTGAACCGTTTCCCAGGCACGAGCGCTGCTGTTGCGATCAGCGAGACTTCGAGTCCTGTTGGTCTCTTGTTCACGTCTACGGCTGCTCCTAATTTGACTCCGAACCACTTCGTTCTTTCGACTCTGACTTTCAAGCAGCCTGGCGCTGCGCCGTTCCCGTTCGCCAGCTACTCCGCCACCGTCAGCGTTGTGGTGTCCGGCACTACCCACACCGTGGTTGTTCCTGTCAAGTTTGGCAATTTCACCATCTCCGCGAGCCCCTCCCCGGTCTCCTTTGCGCCTGGCTCGACAGGCTCGAGTACTCTGAGGGTGCAGAGTAATCCTGCTGGTGATTTTCTGATTGCTGCTCGTCCTACGAACGTGGCTTTTCTCACGACCGGCTCGGCCACTTCAACGGTCACGGTGACTGCGCTCAACTTTAGCGCCCCTGTCGCTTTGACTGTTTCCGCGTCGGATCCATCTGTTACTGCTACGCTTAGCGCGACGAACTTTGCCACAGGCGCGGGCAGTACGACTCTGACGTTGCGGGGTA
>VBAY01000190.1 GCA_005883085.1 Candidatus Bathyarchaeota archaeon | reverse complement strand
ATCTATCGCCCTAGCGAGAGAGAACGCGATAGCGGCGGGAGTGCGAGTCGAATGGGTCGTATCCGACATCAAGGAAGTCGTGGGAGCATACGACACGGTGATTATGAATCCTCCATACGGGACCCGCTCTCCTCATGCTGATGTCCAGTTTCTAGAGCGAGCCTTCGAACTTGCACCCGTCTCTTATTCTATTCACAAAAATTCGACTCGAGAATTTCTCAGACGCGTTATTGAACGGAAAAACCGGAGGATTGACGCAGTGCGTAGCATGAGTCTAGACATCCCCCACCTCTTTCCTTTTCATCAAAAGAAATGGGAGAAAGTCGATGTTGACTTGTATCGAATAATGTCCTAGGACTGTTGCTTCTTTTCATCGCTTAAGTCGGAAGGGTTTGTCGGAGGTTGTTCCTGGCTTTGAGTCGTTGGTTGGAGAGGCGTCTCCGTAACGGCAACAGGTCCTTGCGGGGACATGCTAGGTGAGGGACTGGGAGTGGCCGTGATTATCGGCATATTCGCATGTCTCGGACGAAGTTTTCCAACTCTGCGGCCTACCTTACGTAGCAAATGCGGCCAGCCTGTCTTACTCGTCTTCGGCTTGCCACGGAGAAGAATGTAGGTTGTCAAGAATGATGTCACGCCTAGTATCACTCCCGTCCAGACGTTGATTCCCGCAAGGAGTTTGGAGTTTGTCTGGCTGACGAAGCCCTGGAGATACTGGTTGTTGATGTAGTCGAGATAGAGTACGAGTGTGAGCCCTAAGATAGCTAGGGTTTCCACTGTAACTGTGAGCTTTGTTCTCATTGGAATTGGAGGTATCAGTTTCTCTTCTGGGGTAATTGGTACTCGTCTGATGCGTCCTGGAGCCCACCAGTTGAGACGCTTCATATGTCTCATTATCGATGGAACTAGGTAGACTCGTGTAATGGTCGCGTCTAGAATGACGACTATGAAGAATGCGAGTCCAAGCTGTTGTAGCATCGGTATCTGTGACAGCATCATGGTTCCGAAGGCTCCTGCTGTTACTAGACCGGTGGCCGTGATTATGCCTCCAGTGCGCTCTACTGCAGTCTCGATGGCCTCCTCGTCTTTCGCGCCTCCGACCACGTACTCTCTGATTCTAGTTACCAGGAATATGTCGTAGTCAAGTCCCAGGCCGAGCATTATTACCAGGAGCATTATCGGTAGTATCCAGATCAACTCCATCCCAATGTATGTATGGAAAATGTAGATGACTGCAGCCATTGCCCACGAAATGCTGAGAAGTATTGTGAAGATGAGTCGTAACGGGGTGAAGATCGAACCCAAGGCTATCATGAGAACTACAAAGACTCCCAAGAGGACTAGAGCGGTCATGTTGAAGTAGTCAGCTGCGCTCGAATTGGCAAGATCTGCGACGGAAGCGGTTTCTCCCCCGACAAGCATCGAAGAAGCAGCCAGAAGCCTGTCGTTGCTCTGGAGACTATTGATGTTCTGCCTGATTTTCGTGAGCGTGGAGATGGCCTGGTCTGTATAGGGCTCATCAGAGAGGTTGGCCCAGACCATTGCCGATTTTCCATCGCTTCCTAGGAATGGCTTCATGCTTCTGATCATTGCTTGTTGTTGTGCAGTGTTCAGTTGGCCAAAGGACGAGTAGGGGATCGGATCGCCTGAGGGATGTGTAAGCCCGTAGACTTTTGATACGCCGTTGATCGACAGTGTCGAGTTCTCAGCGTAGGAGAGGGATTGCAACGCGGTAACGTTGATCCAGTTGTCAGTCACTAGCAGGACTGGTGTCTGCACAATCGTGTAAGTTGGAGTTATGGTGCCTGGTCCGAATCCTTGGACCATGCTGTTGTAGCCGGCCCTGCTCTCAAGAGAGTTTGGAACCTGAGATATGAGGTCGTGGCTCGTCTGGGAGGAAAGAACCGTACTCGTGGCCGGCAGGCTGACGGCCAGGGCGACTATGAGGATTAGCTTCGAGTGCTTTGCGGTAAACTTTGCCGCTCGAGCATAGTAGCTGCTTCCCTTGACTCTCTTCTTTCTCCACAGCCCGAGTCCGCCGGGCCAGAAGATCTTGTCCCCAAACATCGACAGAATAGCCGGGACTAGAGTAAGGGCGACTAGTAGTGCTATAGATATGCCAATCATCACCGCGATTCCGATGGACCGGAGCATTCCGAAGCCGGCAATGGCGAGGCTTCCAAAGGCAATGACCACTGTTGCTCCGCTCGTGGCGATGCTTTCGCCTGCCCATGTGACTGCTCGTTCGACAGAGTCCTTCTTGCCTCGTCCCATCCGTCTCTCCTCAGCGTATCTGCTGACGAGGAATATGCAATAGTCGGAGCCGGCTCCGAACATGGCGACTGGTAGGAGGGTGAGGATTAGGAAGTGTACGCTGGTGAAGGTGCTGCCGATTACGTAGACGAGGCCGAAGGCGATGCCTACGGATATTCCGATGGCTGATACAGGTATTAAGGGGGCGGCGACGGAAGCGAAGAAGAGGCCGACTATGACGATGATCAGTACGACGGTGATTGGGTCTATCCGTTCTACGTCTCTTATCGATTCTGTTTCTATATCGTAATTGAATGCTGGGGCGCCTGTGACGTAGACTAGGAGGTTTGTGTTGCTGAAGACGTTGGCGTGTTGAACGTCCGTTCTTATGCTTGCGATGCTGTTCTTGGGGTCCGGTCCTGTTGTTTTGAAGTCGAGTATGACCAGCATTGTGTCGTTGGAGCCTGAGACGAATTGGGTGTAAACGTCGTTGCTCGGCTGGGCTGGATAATTGTTAATGTTATAGTTTCGAAGGAGTGTGCCTGCGAGGTTTGTGAAATCCCTGAAGCTCGCTGAAGGTCCTAGTGAATAAATCTCGCCAATTATGAACGTCTGAGTCGGGGTTGCATGGACTGTTTGCGAGAAAGCGTTGACAACGAATGTCTGGGTTGCGCCGGGATCGTTCCAGTAATTGTTAGGGCATGTGTTGGGGCAGAAGTTGTAGAGGTTGAAGAATCTAGCGGCACCGACAAACAATGTGCGGGTTGACGCGTCGGCTGTGTTGGACGTGAAGAATGGCGTTGTGATGTTGTAGTACGCTGGTTGAGTTGTGAGTAGCGGGTTTCCTTTGGTCACGTTCTGGGCTCGGGCTAGGGGTGGCGTGACTATCGTGAGCTGTGTTTGAGTGTAGGTGGCGGCGCTGAACGTCTGGTTCCATGACTGGTAGAACAGGTTCTCGTACGCTAGTGCGATCGGCTGGTAGGCTTGTGGGGTTTGCGAAGCTATGATCGGCCACGCGGACTGGTTGGCTTTCTGGTTGTAAGCCGCGAGCTGTGACTG
>VBAY01000189.1 GCA_005883085.1 Candidatus Bathyarchaeota archaeon | reverse complement strand
CTTTCCAGCTGACTACTTGTCATGGTTTGTTTCTAGGAGCATGGTGAAGAAGACGTTGCATATGTTGGAGCATGCGGGATGGATTAGGAGGGTGGACAGGGGGAGTTATGTTTGCAATAATGCTGATGAGATTTTCAGGTCGATGGTCGAATTCAAAGTTCCGAAATTATTGAGTGAAGCCGGGATGAGGTATGCTTACACGGCGGCGAGCGCGGTTGAGGTGTGGACTGACTACAGCTACATTCAGCGGAGCTGGGAGCACTCACCATACTTTGTCAGAGTCTTGAGTAGCGACTTGTCCAAGTGGATCAGCTACTTCAGGAAGCACAAGGTGAAGGTCTTCAATTCTAAGCCGGAATTAGCGATGGGAGAGTTTGTGATCTTGAAGCCTGAGAGGGAGCTTGCAACCGTGACACACAACGGAGTGCCTGTTGACCCGTTGGAGTCGGCGGTGTCGTTCTCTGAGAAGCATATCCACACCTTCGAGTATCCATTGGCATACTTACAGGCGAAATTCAAGGTCAAATCGAGTGTCGAGATTGATAGACGCGTGTTGGGCGAAGCGGCGAAGGCGGTTGTCTGATGCTGGAAGCACGCGAAGCCGTCATCATGAAAACACTGCGGAGACTGCCGAGAGTGGATATCGTGTTGATCGGTGGGTACGCGGTGAACGCCTACGTACCGCCGAGATTCTCGATAGACTGCGACCTCGTCGTACTCGGCAGTTCGTCCAAGCTTGAATCCCTACTCAAGGAGGACGGGTTCAGGAAGGTTGCCGAGGGAGATGTCTCCTACGGGGGCTACGTGCGCTACGAGATGGAGCAGGTCAAGGTATCATTCGATCTTCTCAAGAAATCAGTGGTCGACGGAGACACGAAGATAGCCTTCGAGGGTCAGCTGTTCAAGAAGTATTCAGCGGAGAGGACAACCGTTGGCAGGTCTGTGCCGACGAGGATAAGGATGAAAATAGCGGACCCGGAGCTTCTATTTGCGATGAAATTCGTCTCGGCGAGAAGGCAGGATGTTCGCGACATATTCATGCTTGCCGGCGGGAACATGAGCTGGAACCTCGTCTCCGAAATCCTCTCGGCAAAAGGCAGCCGTGAACTAATGGAGAAGAGAACTCGTGCTATCCGGAGGGACGTACAATCCACGAACTTCCGCGACAGCCTCCACGGGGCATTCGGAAGAATGCCTAACGAACGGTTTGAACTCTGCAAAAGAAGACTGGTACAATATCTGGACGATACAGACAAGTCGATGTTCGGCTCGAACCCCTGGCTTCGAGGCTTCACGGCCAAGGATGAGGCTGAGTCTCACGAGCTTTAGCCACGTCATCGATAGCTCTGCTTGGATAGAATATTTCCGGGCTTCCCCGGCGGGAGAGAGGGCCAAGAAACTCGCCCGGTCAGTTCAAGTTTGGGTCTCGAGAGTCCAGGACTCTCTGCCCGAGAGCGGATAATTTGGAGAATGAGTTATCTGCTCATCAAGCGTGCCGTTGCTTCGTCGTCGCCAGTTCCGCTATGGCTTTGTCGGCTCTGTGCTCTTCTTCCTTCCAATGTTTCAGCCTGCCCCGCATATTCTTCTGGAACCGTTCAAGCCTTTCCCTTTCGTCAATCTTCGCCCTGGAAGCCACGGTAATGGCCTGACGTAATTCTGACGGCTACGATTATTAGCTTTGCAGGGACGGGCACGCTGGCGGGATAATTTGTTGGAAACTTCCATGCGATCGCCTCGATTTCAGGTTTCAGAGATCCTAGGGATCTTTGGCTGGAAGAGTTCCGTTCCTTCAGCCGGTGATCCGTCGCTTTGGGGGTGGCGAGGGCTTGACTGTGCTGAGACCGGGGTGTTGTGGAGCTTCCTTGGAACGTGTGAGTGCGGGGGGATTCATCGAGGAGAGGGGTCCGCCATTCCCAGCATCTTATACGAAGCGTTTATTTGCGTCTACAATCTATGTCTTTTGTAGACGGTGCTTGTCGAAGATTCTCTCTACTAGGGTGGGCCGAGAGACCGAGGAAGAACTGCGGTCTTACATGCGGGCTGAGAAGGTGGACAAGGCCACGGCTATGAGGAAGCTTCTGGAACTCGGCGTGCAGGGGTGGCGTAGAGAAATGGCGGTTCAGCTCCTAAGGGAAGGCAAGGCCACCGTTTGGAGGGCTGCCACGGTCGCCGGGGTTCCGCTATGGGACTTCATCTCGCTCTTGGATGAGAGGAAGGTCATCCTACCCATAAGAGGCAGCGATGTCATTGACGACGTTAGAGCCGCGATGAAAGGAAAAAGCTAGGGTTTGGCCCTGGTTCTTAACGCAACCCCGCTGATATACCTCTCCCGATCCGGCGGTCTTCAGATACTCAAGAGCCTGAACACTCGGATTTACACGCCGAAAGCGGTCTATGAAGAGGTGGTTGTGGAGGGCCGCAGACTGGGCAAGCCGGGCGCTGATCTCGTGGACCAGTTCGTGCAGGAAGGCCTGATAATAGTTCATCGTACGAAGCTGAAGATCAAGCTCTCTTCACAAGCGACCGGGGCTGCTCCGGAGTCTGATTGGCCAGTGGACAAGGGGGAGGCTGAGGTTCTCGCCTTGGCTCAAGAGCTAGATTGCACAGCTATCATTGACGAGCAGGTGGGGAGAAATCTTGCCAGGCTGCTTGGAATAGAAGTGCACGGCACAGTCTATCTGCTAATGCTCGCGCACAATAACGGAGCCTTGACAAGGGGTCAGACGCTCGCGATGTTCAAGAGAATTGTCGCGGAAGGATGGAGGATAAGCGTCGAAGATTACACGGCGATAATGGAAGAACTGGAACAGCTATAG
>VBAY01000187.1 GCA_005883085.1 Candidatus Bathyarchaeota archaeon | reverse complement strand
CATACCCAGCTGGGTGGGCGAGGAGATACCTGTCCCCCACAAGGTCGCGAGCGAAGTCGGGACGATAAGAAGGAGAGTAGGAGAGCTTTACGGAGAAGGCAAAAAGATCAATGGGATAGCCCAGACACTCAGCCAAGAATATCCAGCGGACCCGAAGACGTTAGAACGAGCAATATCCGAGACATACGAGCAGTACGAACAGGGACTTCCGGTCCCAAACGATCACCTTCTTACTGTTGAGGAGTGGGATGACTTCATCATCGTCAACTCCCACCTAGGAACGCTGGTTAACAGGACATTAGCCCGGCTCATCGGACACTTGTTATCCGACGAGGCAGGAGTCAGCGTCGGGATCCAGCAAGATCCCTACAGAATTGTTTTCCAAGCTGTCGGCGGAGTAGATGCCAATGATGTTGTGAAAATGGTTCGCCGCCTTTCCGAGATTGAGGTGGACGAGGTGGCGATAACTGCATCGAAGAGAACAGGATTGTTCAAGAGAAGGCTCGTCCACGTCGCGAGGAGATTTGGAGCAATTTCGAAATGGACGGATTTCAGTAGCATAACCCTTCGCCAGCTCGCGAAGAGCTTCGAAGGGACAGTCATCATGGACGAGGCTGTTCGTGAGACCTTGGAGAGGGACATGGACATTCCTCACACGAAAGAAGTTCTGCAAGCTATCGCGAGGCACGAGATTCAGCTCAAGGTAGTCAAGACGGTAGCTGGGGAAGCAACGCCGATCGCGAGGATTGGCCTCGAAAGGATCAGTCGAAAGACTGACTTGATTCCGACGGAAAAACTCGGCCAGATCCTAGTCGGGTCGGCGAAGGCCAGAATCCTCAACGAGGTCAAGACCATCGTTTGTACAAACTGCTGGAAATACGTAGAGATGAAAAGAGTTAAGGATATTCCCGCTACTATGGAATGTCCTGAATGCGGATCGAAGACTCTTGCGGCGTTGGCAGTCTCCGACGAAGACGTGAGGAAGATTCTTTCTAAGAATGGGACGCACCTGTCCGAGAGAGAAAAGAACGTCTTGTCGAGGGCAGAGGAGACAGCGAAACTTGTCAACAAGTACGGCAGACTCGCAGTCTACACTCTTGCCGGGAGAAGAGTGACCCCCGAGGCGGCGGCGGATATTCTCCGAAAGCACCGAAAGCCCACGAACGGCTTCTATGAAGCGATAATGGAGGCCGAAAGAGAAGCCTTGAAAGAACGTTTCTGGTAAGTCGTTCAAACAACCCTTATCTCAACCGGCCCGGTTGTCTTTCCAAAGAACCCACTAGCGGCCCGAAGTGATCGATGAGAATTTGAACGTACTCGACGAACGGTTAAATGACGCACCGAAAGTCCGCCAAGACCAGCCAGGGTTACGGAACGTTATGAATCGCGTCGATACGGAAATCACCGTACAAGTAGATGGACTTAGACGAGAGTTCGATAGCAAAGAGGGCAAAGTAACAGCCCTCGACGGGGTGAATCTGCAAGTCCGAAAAGGCGAGATATTCGGCGTTCTGGGCCCAAACGGGGCGGGAAAAACGACCATGATCAGGATACTTTCCACGCTTCTTCTGCCGACCTCAGGTAAAGCCGGAGTGATGGGTTTTGATGTGGCAAAAGAGCCGGAGAAAATTCGGGCAGTGATCAACATGGCCAGCGGGGCCGAGAGAGCGGGCTATGATTTCATCAGCGCCCGTGGGAACCTCTGGTTCTTCTCCCAGCTATACGGAATACCATCCGAGGAGGCACATAAGCGAATAAACGAATTATCGGACATGCTAGGACTTCAGGGCTATTTGGACAGGAAGTTCTACGCGCTCTCCACCGGCTACAAACAGAGAGTGACTCTGGTGAGGGCATTCATTAACGATCCGAAGGTCGTGTTCCTTGATGAGCCGACGATTGGTCTTGACGTCATGACAGCGTTGAGCATACGTGAGTACATTCTCAAACAGGCAAAAGAGTATGGAAGAACAATTCTAATTGCAACTCACAACATGGCTGAAGTTGACGCAATCTGCAACCGGGTAGCAATTATCGACAAAGGCAAGATACTCGCTTGCGACACTCCCGCGGCCCTGAAAAGGTCCTTGGGAGCGCCGTCGCTTGTCTTGGAGGTCTCACCGGTTCCCGCTCCCGGAAGCCTTGAACCACTCGGGAAGCTTGACGGAGTCAAGGGCTACACGTCTTCAGTCGACGAAGAAAGGGGATTATCGCGAATTCAAGTTGTCGTGGACGGAGATGGATCCGCCCAATCCGTGATTGACTCAGTTCGAAAGTCAGGAATGACCGTCGTGTCAAACTGGAGGCAACAGGCGACATTAGAGGAGGTCTTCGTAGCATTGGTCGGTAGAGGGTTTAGGGAGAGAGAACATGAAGTTGCATAGTAATCCGTGGCTCAGAACTGCATACGCTCGACTCTGGGTTCGGGCGAAGAGCATCTATGGAGAACCGCTCTGGGTGGCCGTCAACGTTGGATTCCCATTCTTCACATCCTTCTCCTTCACAATGGTCTACAGAGCCTATGGCCTCGGTGCCTATGCTGGATTCGCCATCCTCGGCGGAGTCATGATTTCGTTCTGGGGCAACGTTCTATGGTCAATGGCAAGCCAGTTCAACTGGGACAAGCAGGTCGGACTCTTCGAAATCTACATCAGTTCTCCCGCACCCATCACAGCCATACTGGTCGGGATGTCTCTCGGAGGGATCTTAGGCACCGCACCATCCGCGGCAATGGTGGCTCTTCTTGGTTGGGTTATTTTCGCTCCACCGATTCACCCTTTTTGGCCAGCAGTTGCCCTCATCTTCTCTCTAACCCTTGCATCTCTCTACGCGATGGGCATGGCCCTATCTTCCCTCTACCTGGCTTATGGTCGAGAGGCTGATTCCGTCAACGAAGCGCTTCACGAACCCGTCTCTCTTATCTCCGGCGTCTACTTCCCCTCGGTCGGGGCAATCTCTCCCTTTCCATTCGCAATACAAGCTGCG
>VBAY01000186.1 GCA_005883085.1 Candidatus Bathyarchaeota archaeon | reverse complement strand
GACGGGGTCTTCTGCAACGCCTCCACCAAGGCAGCTGCGAAACTGACGGCTCTCGGTTTCAGGGTGAAGGAGATGCTCGATGGGATGGAAGGATGGAGAAAGGAAGGATATCCCGTCGAAGAAACGGTCATGCAGATGGCCGTTCCCACGTCTCAGTAGATCGCTTCTTCCCTCCATTGTGATCGACTGTTTGAGGAGCTCTGAGCATAACACAGAAAAGCAGCCCGATTCGATTCCGAACTTAGGGGCCGTCGTCTAGCTTGGTCAAGGGGATTGACCCCGCCCAGAGGATACCAGAGTCCAATCTTGGACGGTGACCCTGGGGCGCTGGCGACCCCGAGAAATCGGGGCCAGAGGTCGTGGGTTCAAATCCCACCGGCCCCACCACTCACAACTCACTATTCCACAAGGTGTTCGCACATCACTCGAGAAGATTGGAGAGGAGTTGCTCGAATCATCGATCTTGTTGCCCTTTTATAACGAGATGCACTCGTGCATTTTTCTAAGAATATCGGATAGCGTTCATTTTGCATGTGCCAAGGCCGAGCCTTAGAAAACGCGTGGCCTCGTCCTTGGCCGGGAGAACAGTCTCTTTTCTCACCAAGATATTCCTGAGCGGAATCGCTGCTGTAGCGATTGTAGCTTTGATGATCGAGCTACTGACCGGGGGGCTGACTCCGAACTGTCAGAGAAATCCTCTCGACCCATTGTGTATTCCGGGGTATGCTGTTCGAACTCTTACCCGAATGACAATCGCGTACGTTTTTGCACTCGCCTTTGCCTTAGCATATGGAATCGCAACGGCAATGAGCCATCGGGCGTCCCACGTCCTCTTGCCCTTGCTCGACATCTTCCAGTCAGTCCCGGTTCTAGGAGTAGTACCTGTAGTGTTCCTGATCATCTTGGGAACAGGGACAGGGACCACTCCTCCCCCTGAACTCAACCAAGAAGTCGCTTCCATCATACTGATCTTCACTGCAATGGCTTGGGCCCCTACATTCGGGGTTATAGCAGGAATAAACGCAATCCCAACAGACATCAAGGAAGCAGCTCACGCGTATGGAATGCGTGGCACTCGCTACCTACGACAGATAGTTCTCCCTGCAGTATTCCCTGAACTTGTATGGAGCAGCATCCTTGCGTGGGGTGGAGGATGGTATCTCATACCCGTCGAAGAGCACCTTTCCTTCGGGCAACCCCCTAATCAGACCCAGGTAGACCTTCCCGGAATAGGGAGGTACATCGCGCTGGCTGCCTTGAAGGCGGACCTAGGACTGGCGCTCTTTGGGCTCATTGTGCTCGTAGGCATCATACTCGCCGTTGACCGTTTGATCTGGAAGCCTCTGGGCGTGAGGGCGGAGAAATACAAGTACGAAACAGTCGCCGCTCCCAGGACAACCGCAACGCGGCAGAGTTCTGTAGTTGCCGGTGTGAGAAGATATGAGGACCGTCTGGTCTCACCGGTTCTCACTTTCTTCAAGTCTGAACGGTACTACGCGGCACGAGTTCTGGAGATCACTCGTTTGAAACGAATACGCCACATAACAGAGAGGCTGAGATTCCCAGAAAGGATAACTAGAATACCATTATGGGGAAGACTCCTCAGCTACACGATATTCATTGGACTAGTTATCCTGGGCCTTATCGTCACGATTATTTCGCGATCCCAATCTATTGAGAGCGGAATTTCCCTACTCGCGACAGATGTAACAGCTTTCGAGCTTGTCGTGATTACTGTTCTATCGTTATCGAGGTTGATTATTGCTTACGCGATCGCCCTCTCGTGGACCCTGGGTGCAGGAATATTGATAGCTAGAAGCCAGAGGCTCTCTAGACTGCTTGTGCCTATCTTCGACATCGGACAATCTATCCCCGCGACAGCCCTATTCCCACTTGTTGTAATACTGCTAGTTGATCCGTTCAAAAACAGCCCCTATCTAGGGTTCACACTGAACCTAGCTTCAGTGCTCTTGATTCTCACAGGTATGCAATGGTATTTGCTGTTCAATATCGTTGGTGCGGTAAACGGCGTCCCGAATGACATATTGGAAGCGACGACAGCTTATCGAATTCGAGGCCGACGGTTTGTCAAAGAGATCCTTATTCCTGCCTCTTTTCCCGCCATCCTCATTGGAAGCATACAGGCCTGGGGTGGGGGCTGGAACGCTCTAATTGTCTCCGAGTACATCGGACCCAACGCTAATGTCCCCGGGTTGGGTTCTTTTCTAGTTCAAGCCTCAACAAGGAACCCTGCACTTGCAACTGTTGAGATCTATGCCTCCCTTCTGGTCATGACCGCGACGGTTCTTATCATTAACCGGCTTGTCTGGAGGCGTTTGCTGCGTAAAGCCGATAGATACAAATTCGAGGCATAGCTAGTTGAGCAAGCCCCCTGAACCTATTCTCCAGATCAAGGATATTACAAAAATCTATCCAGGGGAGGGCAAGAGCACAACAGTACTCGACCATATTTCATTCGACGTCTACAAAGAGTTCCTGTGTATTGTCGGACCTTCAGGCTGCGGCAAGAGCACCTTGCTCCGGATCATTGATGGACTTGACAAGCCGACTGGCGGTCAGGTGTTGTTTCATGGCCAACCGATTACGAGTCCGAGCCCGAAAATCGGAGTGATCTTCCAGACATTCGCCCTCATACCATGGAAGACTGTGCTTGGAAATGTGTTGATGGCGATCTCATCCGCCTCAATCCAGAAAGAGGAACAGCTGAAGATCGCACAGAAGTATATTCAGGATGTTGGCTTGGAGGGGTTTGAGTCTTCCTATCCGAAGGAGTTGTCAGGTGGGATGAAGCAGCGGGTTGGAATAGCCCGTGCCCTCGCGCTCCAACCGGAGGTGTTGTTGATGGACGAGCCATTCTCGAGCCTCGATGCGTTGACAGCCGAGAACCTACGACGGGAGGTCGTGGAAATTTGGAGGGACCCAGCCTACCCAACCGGTTCGGTAATAATGGTCACGCACAACGTTCAGGAGGCTGTTGAAATGGCTGACCGCGTAATCGTGTTGAGCGCAAGGCCGGCGAAAATAGGTGACGATGTCAAGATTGATCTCGAGCGACCGAGGAGTCCTCGTGACCCGACGCTGTACGATCTCGCGGACCGGATAATCTCGAAGATCAGCTAGTGAATGTGAGCTTTCGGCAATAATCGTTCAGATTGACCATCGTAGCCGAATAGGCCCGTGTAGTCTCCCCATCTGATGATTATGCTGATCAATGCTGGTATGTCGAGAGTGGGACCGTA
>VBAY01000185.1 GCA_005883085.1 Candidatus Bathyarchaeota archaeon | reverse complement strand
CTCCAATGGGACCCAGAACGTTCTACGGCTCGGAACAGTTTTCGCCGGGCTGGCTGCATCTATTGGAGTCGGAGCAGTAGCCTACACCGGCTTCAAGGAGAGAGAAAAGGAGACTACAATGTTGGCTGTGAGAGGGCTGTCGTACAAGCAGATGCTCGGACTCCTGGTCACGGAAGTCCTGCCGCTAGTGATCTTTGCGCTGATACTGGCGACAGCAGTTGGACTGATCACGGTCCGTGGAGACAGCCTGGCTCAGAATTCCCTGACCCCGAACTATTCGAGCCTCCTTGCCCCACGCAGAGTTGTTTTTCCGCTATGGGCCTCAGAGAACATCTTTGCAATAATCGGTCTGTTGTTCGTCGGGGTTTTTGTGCCTGCTATCACCGCTGCACGGAAAGACCTTTCAAAGATGAGTAGAACGGTGAGATTCGCATGACCGCCGTCCCAGTCGTGGTGGACTCTCTTGTCAAAGCCTACAAGCTCGGCAGAGTAGAGGTTCAAGCGCTACGAGGGATCAATCTGAAGGTTGAAGCGGGCGGCATGGTCTCGATTATAGGCCCGAGTGGCAGCGGAAAGACCACCTTGTTGAACATTCTTGGGGGACTTGACAGAGCGACAGCGGGAAACGTTCATGTTGGCAATACCGTACTGACAGACCTAGACCCGACACGGTTAGTCTACTACCGTCGCCAAATCGTCGGTCACATCTTCCAGACCCTCAATCTGATTCCAACGCTCACGGCCGCGGAAAACGTGGAGCTTCTAGCGGACGAGCCGACGGGCGAACTCGACAGTGTGAACGCGAAGATGGTCACAGACTTTCTGGTCAAGATAAACCGTGAGCTGGGGAAGACACTGATAATGGTCACACATGACCAGAATGTTGCCAAGACAGCGAACAACATCATGAGAATAGAGGATGGAACCATCAAATCTTCCCTCACTCCCAGCCAGATCGCCTCACAGGACACGTCAAGCTCGTACTTGGATCAGCTGCGCCACCGCATGTCAGAGCTCGAGAGACAAATGAAACAGTTGGACGAGGATTTCAAGTCAGGGAAGGTTTCAGGGGACGAGTACGCTGACCAACGAGTCCGGCTGCGACAGGTAAAGGCAGGGCTCCAGGACGAACTGCAGAGACAGGGAGTAATCGGGTAGCTCCGAACCTGGAAAAAGCATTTTATACGCAAAACCCATCTGTTTCTTTTGAGGACTCGTTAGCAAAATGTGTAGCACGTGCGCGAAGCACAACCCGGGAAAGAAGAAAAAATCCAAGATGTGAACGAGCCGGCCTACCACCGTAGGCCACGGTCCTTCCTTTTTCTGGCTGGAGGTCGAATAGCCAGTGACCAGCTCAGTCCTTTCAGCATCAGACTCAGTCGCCAAATTCAAATTCAGACGAACCCTCGAACAATTGGCACGGAAAGAAGGCCGAGGAACAGAACTCATCAGCCTATACGTTCCCCCGGACCGTAGAATACACGAAGTCCTCGGCCAGCTCCGGGAAGAAGCGGGCACAGCATCCAACATCAAATCACGCACAACCCGCCAAGCCGTCCAAGACTCCATAGAACGAGTCATGCAACGGTTGCGATTGTTCAAAGAACCGCCGCCTACCGGGCTAGTGATTTTTGCGGGGATGATTCCTCAGAACGGTCTTGGGAGTGAACGGATGGAGATCTACGTGTTAACCCCGCCTGAGGCAATTACAGTCGGGTTCTATAGATGCGATGCGCGTTTCCACGTTGAACCCCTCCTAGCTCTCGTTGTCGAGAAGGATACCTACGGAATAATCGTGATCGACGGTACAGAGGCGGTTGTTGCAACCCTCAAAGGACGGAGGGTAGAGATCGTCAAAAGCTTCACTTCAGGAATACCTGGAAAGAGCCGCGCGGGTGGACAATCGGCTAGACGCTTCGAACGTATCCGCGAACAGGTCGCCAACGACTACTACAAACGTGTCGGTCAGCATTTCAACGAGATCATGCTTGCGATACCCGATCTCAAAGGAATTATTATCGGTGGACCGGGACCCACAAAGTATGTCTGGTCCGAGGGAGAATACTTGCAGTATACGCTGAAGAACAAGGTGCTCTCGGTCGTTGATACAAGTTACACAAGCGAGGCAGGCGTGGAGGAGGTCGTTGAGAAGAGCAGCGAGATACTGAAAGGAGTCCGGTACAAGGAAGAGAAACAGATGGTCCAGAAATTCCTCTACGAGCTAGGCCACGAAACTGGCAAAGGGGTCTTCGGCGAGCTACAGGTTCAGAAATATCTGGAAAAAGGCGTCGTCGATACATTGCTGATTTCAGAGAAACTGGAAGGTCAGCGACTCGTCCTAAAATGCAAAAACTGCGGCAATCTAGAAGAATTTCGCGGGACAAGGTATGAGGCGCATTCAGTCAAGAGCGAGCTTCCCACACGACCGTGCAAAAAGTGCGGCAAACCAAATCTTGAAGTCGTTGAGGACAGTGATATCATCGACAGTTTCCTAGACTACGCGGAGAAAGGCGGAAGCAAAGTCGAGGTTGTATCAGAGGAGACCGAGGAGGGACGAATGCTACGCGATGCGTTCGGAAAGGTTGCCGCAGTCTTACGCTACCCTGCCAACTAGTTCGAGCAATTGTCCATGGCGCGGACTAAAGCAATATTTTTCGACCTTGGAGAGACTCTTGTAACACAAAACATCGAAGACAACCTAGTCACGATGAAGGCCCTAGAAAAAGTGACCAAGATCCTACCACGAGGAAAGTCCCCATCAGAACTCTTCGCGATCTATAAGCAAGGCTACAAGGTAAACGAGGCCTTTCGCACAAGGCACCACGTCGAGATCCCAATACAGGCGTGGATAGTACAACTCCTAAGACGGGCACTCGGCCATGAACCTGAGGACAGTTTGGTCGAGGATGCAATCAAGATCATCGTCTCCGCCAGAGCCGAAAACGCGGTCATTTTCCCCGATTCGAAACCTCTCTTGGAGAAGCTTTCGAAACGAAGGATCAAGCTCGGAGTAATATCCAACGTATCGTCTCACGACGTCGCGGTGGAGATTCTTCGAAAAGTCCGGCTACTAGAGTATTTCGACATAGTCGTAACATCAGCCTTTGTTGGGATCCGTAAGCCTGACCCTGGAATCTTTCTCTACGCGCTGATGCAGTTCAGGCTGCAGCCAAGAGAAGCTGTGATTGTGGGTGATTCAGAAAGACATGATATCTGGGGAGGCAGGATTACCGGCATGAAGACGGTTCTGGTCTCGAAGAGACCCATGGTTGACAGCATTGCCGATTATCGATTTTCGAGTCTGGCCGAGGCGTCAACGACACTGGCGTCTCTATAGAAAACTTGCAAGGAGCATTCCCGCGACCCCGAGTAGCAACGAGAACGGGAGACCTGGAAACATCTCATACTTTGAGAGCGCCTTGAATCCAAGGAAGGTTCCGGCGAGTATCCCGATAGCGGCACCGAAGAATGATAGAACTCCTCCAAAGTACACGAGGGCTGTCGTTGCGACCAGTGAATAGAAGACCATGTCTCCCATCCCGATTGTTAAATCGCCATACGTAAAAACCGCACCGGGAAGATCGCCTTCTCCAATTGTCCTCGCGAGGGCTCCGACAGGACCACGGAACACCGCGACAATGTCGTATAACACAAGGGCGCCAACAAGGACGAGCGCAGTCACGGGTCCGATCGAGTAGCCTAGGAAGATCCCCGTCAGCGCGCCGATGAGTGTTACTCCGATTAGCTGATACTTTCTAGCTCTTCCGAATATTGTAAGGCCGATCGCCACGGCTGTTCCTAGCGAAACGCCTAGGAGGATAATGGTCGCCAAAGGGTCTGAGGGAGAGTTTGGAATCAGGAAGAAGATAGAGGACGTGTACCAGAACGCAACGGCAAACGACACTACGAGGACCGCGGCTCTGATGAGCGAGCGGATGAACCCCATCTTGCCTCTCCTAATCATGAGAAGCATTGCCGTTGCGCTTGCTCCAAGAGCAATTACGAAGATTATCGCGTTGAGACCTGCTGAACCCAGACTGTCGCCCTGGAAAGGCGTTACCTGGGCTTGAGGAACGATCTGGTTTGAGATCGGATATCCAAGAATGCCCGTTACAGCGAGGCTGAGAATTACCGGATAGAGATGGCGTGGGCGGGGCTTGAAAGCCCTGTGTTCTTCCT
>VBAY01000184.1 GCA_005883085.1 Candidatus Bathyarchaeota archaeon | reverse complement strand
AGGAAGAGAGGGGCACTGTTGCTGCCGCCGAAGAAATCTTTCTGTGACTTGAAGGAGACAACTATCGAGTCGCTGGCAAAGCTGTTTCCAAACTGGATGTACTGTAGGACAGGCCCGGTGAATATTCCCGCAACATGAAACGGCAAGGTTCCATTAAACGTCGTTACGTCCACGCTTTCACCAACTGAGACAGCGAGTCTCGATGCCAGAGAATCCGGTAGGAGGACTGTCTGAGAATTGTTCGCTAGCTCGGCGTAGACTTGCTGTTGGGGAGGCGAGTTCAAGAACTGGTAGCTTATGATCTGAGGGAATGTCGCCGGGTCAACGGCTAGTACTCCTACTGATGTGCTGTTGCCGTTGGGTCCAAGAGCTTTGGGATTGAATGGAAGGAAGCTAGGTCCGAGGGGAGTTGCTAGAGAGACTTGGGCTATGTTGGTGAGATTGTTGGTGAAGCTGATTGGTAGGGACTGGTTTGCGATCAGGATTATGTCCGCCCCAAGCGCTTCCTGAATTCCCTGGTCGAGGGCGGTTTCGACCCCGCCTTGGATTCCCCCTAGCATGATTACGAAGCTGAGTGTGATGGTGATCATTCCGAACGAGATCGCGTTTCTGAGCAGCCTTCGTCTCCCGTTTCTCGATGCGATGTATCCTACGACCCTCGAGAATGGCAGGAGCGGTGCAGTAAGTATTCGTCCCGATCGTCCGAATAGTACTGCGCCAAGAATGACTAGCCCCATTGGGATTAGTGCAACGTCGAGGTATGACACGTGGAACGGCGTTAGTCTGGCAGCCTCTAGCGAGCCGACCGTGAGCATGCCCAAGCTGACAAGGACGATGATCGAATCTGGGATCCTATTGCGAGAGTTTCGGGCGGAGGGCCGAATCGCTTGAATAATATTGATTCGGCTTGCGGAAGCGGCCGGGTAGAGCGATCCTGCGAAAACCGATGCAAACCCTGCTCCAAGCCCCATTAGAGTGATGGTTGGGGTAAGCTGGACTAGTGGGAGAGATGGGATTTGCAGAATGTTCTCCGCAACTGCCGTGAAGCCCCGCGAAAGAATTAACCCGGTAAAGACACCGGCGATTGTGCCAATCGTACCAATCAGTAATCCTTCTGCTAGGAAGATCGTGAAGATCTGTGACCGGCTGGTCCCAACAGCCCTCATCACCCCAATCTCATACGTGCGTTCGTTCACAGTCATGAACAAGGTGTTGAAGACGATGAAAGCGCAAACAACGAGTGCGACAGCTACCATCACGTTCAGCCCAAGCTCGAACCCGGCGGTTTGTCCCGCTATTCTCTGAACTGCTTCCGCCTTTGGAGCGTTTACGTTGAAAAGCGGTGAGCCCAAGCGACTTTGAATCTCATCCCGGATCTGCGGCGCCCTAGTCGGATCCTTGAGAGTTGCGTAAATGTGGGAGATCATTCCCTGAAAGTTTAGCTCCGATTGTAGCTGGGTAAGGTTGAGGTAGATCGAAGCGCCGATGTTACGTAGAGGATGGTTGATTCCTACTACTGATAGAGGAATGGTTACGTTGGTTCTTGTGACGACGTTTGGGGTGACAACGTTGAGGGTCGAGCCGATTCCCAATCCGAACTTCTGGGCCAGCCCATCATCCACTGTCGCCTGGTCGGGGAATAGGGTCTTTGCCCCGGTAATGTTGAAGCTGGAATAATCGAAATCCGTCCTATTGATTCCTACAAGAGAAAAGAATGTCCTGCTATCGGTGGTGCCAAACCAGACTAGTCTTGCAGCTGTCTGTTGAACTCCAGATGTGTTATCGACAATGTGCAGATAACGGCTCTCGAAAACAGGCGGGAGTCCGCCGTAACTTACTACGATATCAGTGCGGCCCCAGAACTTATTGATGTAATTAGTAAACTCGCCAGTTGCACTTGCGGTTGCCAGGTTTATGCCTACGAGCAGAGCGACTCCTAGGACAACTGCTAGAATTGTCAGCGCGGTTCTTGCGCGCCGCTTTGGGAGATTGCGATAGGCTATCTTTGCCGAGAGCAATGTTCAGCCTCAGCCTTCGCTAGTTGGGCTGTGAGAGCGATCTCGCGGGCTCGGGTGGAACTGGCTCGATCGCTCTCAGCCTGAACGCTTCTCTGGGTCGCTGTTGCGTTCCCTTCGTTATGATGCCGTCTCGCATTTCAAACAGTTTCTCCGCTCGATCTGCGACTACTGGGTCGTGTGTGACGACAAGGACTGAAGCGTTTTCTTTTTTCGCTGATTCGTACATTATCTGGACCACTTCTGAGCCTGTTTTCGTGTCGAGGTCCCCGGTCGGTTCGTCGGCGAGGATGATTTTCGGGTGGTTTGCGAGGGCTCTGGCTATGGCAACACGTTGTTGCTCTCCCCCGCTCAATTCGTCCGGCAGGTGGGTTAGGCGTTCTTTGAGACCTACGCGCTCAAGCATTAGGCTTGCCCGCTCTTTGGCGGGCTTCGGTTTCATTCCTGCAGTCAACAACGGCAGCTCCACGTTCTCTAGGGCCGTCAGGACGGGGATGAGGTTGTGGAATTGGAAGACGAAACCGATCTTGTGGCGTCTAAGCTTCGTCAGCTGACCATCCTTCATACCAGTAATATCCTCTCCGTCGATGGTAACCGTTCCAGCCGATGGCTTATCTAGGGTTCCGATAATGTTGAGGAGAGTTGTCTTCCCGGACCCGGAAGGACCCGTTACGACAACGAACTCTGCTTGGTAGAGTGTGAAATTAACCCCGCGAAGCGCTTGCACGGTGATGTTGCCGAGGCGGTAAGTCTTCTCCAAGTTAGCAACTTGGACTATGGCAGGGGTCTCCAACTAGACTCAATCTACGAGAGAGGTTACGGGCTGAGGCCCGAATATCTTCCTTTCGAGAGTGCTCCCAAAGCGCTTAAGCTCTGAACTAGTAATCGGCGAACTATGGCTGCTAAGATTGTGATTCTCGACATAGAGACGACATCTCTTGAGGGGGATGCTGGAGTACTCGTTGGTGTCGGGCTCATGTCGGACGCGGGACGGGGCGAGTATTTGGAAGCGAGGAGGACGAGTGAAGAGAAGTCGCTGTTGTCGAAACTGTCAAAACGTTTGGAGAGCTTTGATGTCCTGGTGACTTGGAATGGCAGGAGCTTCGACATACCATTTCTCACAACCCGCCTCATGAAACATGGACTTGATCCACGATCCATCCTTCGGAAATCACACATTGATC